>JAJYGU010000037.1 GCA_021784975.1 Planctomycetota bacterium | reverse complement strand
TGACTCTGGCGATCAGCATCGCGGGGACCCTCCGTCAACGGGGACTGGCTCATTCTTCAGCCCGGGCGGGCACCGACCGAAGGTTGGTCGCGAAGCATGGTCGGGCTGAAAAATGTGCCTGTCCCCCTACACGAACTCTCCGTCAACATTTGTCAACAATTGGGCCGCTTGCCGGGCGACAACCAACTCTTCGTTGGTGGGAATGACCCAAATTTGCACGCGGCTTTGCGGACCGCTGATTTTCGCTTCGCCCTGGGCCGCGCGGTTGGCTTCGGGATCAAGCACGATGCCAAGCTCCTCCAGGTTGCAGCAGACCGCGGCCCGGAAGGCCGGCCGATTCTCGCCGATGCCCCCGGTGAAGACGATCACGTCGGCCCCGCCCAGCTCGACCAGGTAGGCGCCCAGATAATGCCGCGTGCTGGCGGCGAACACCTCCATGGCCAGTTTCGCCCGGCCGTTGCCGGTCTCGGCTGCCTCGTCGATGTCGCGGACGTCGCCGCTAATGCCACTTAGGGCCAGCAGCCCGCTCTGGCTATCCAAGATCGACAGCACCTCTTCCAACGACTTGCCGGTGCGTTTCATGATCATCGGCAAGGCGAAGGCGTCGAAGTCGCCGACCCGGTTGTTCTGCGGCAGTCCGCCCTGCGGGCTGAAGCCCATGCTGGCGGCCATGCTCCGGCCGTCACGGATGGCACACAGCGAACTCGATCCGCCCAGGTGGCAGGAGATGATCCGCAGGCCCGGTCCGAGTAGTTCAGCCGTGCGGGCGGCGATGTAGCGGTGGCTGGCCCCGTGGAAGCCATAGCGGCGAACCAGGCCCTCGCTGGCCCACTGGTAAGGCACGGCGTAGTAGCGATTGGCGTCGGGAATGGTGCGGTGGAAGTCGGTCTCGAAGGCGGCCACCAGCGGAATGCCCGGCAACTTCTCGCGCAAAAGACGCATCGCCTGGATGTAAGGCGGGTTGTGGGCCCGGGCGACTTGGCTCATCTCTTCCATGGCGGCCAACACCTCGGGTGTAACCCGCTGGACGCCGCTAATGCGCCCGCCGTGCACCGCTTTGAAGGCGATCGCCGAGACTTCCTGGGCCTGTTTGAGGCACCCGGTCTCGGCATCGGTAAGCTGGGCGAGACATTGGCGGACGGCCTCGGCATGATCGGGCACGCGGAGCGTCTTTTCCTGCCGCCGTGGGCCAATTTCTACGAAACAACGGCTTTCCGGCGAACCGATGCGCTCGATGCCGCCGCGGGCAAGCTGGGCGCCGCCCGCCATGTCGAACAACCGGTACTTGAAGCTCGTCGAGCCGAGGTTGGCTACCAGAACCTTCATGGTTCAATCCTCGATGTGGGACCGCGGCCAGCGGCGGAAGGGAAGAAAGACCCGCCCGGGCCCTCACCCCTCATCCCCGACCTCTGATCCCTGATCTCTATGACAGGTACGCCGCGATCACCCCGTCGGCCGGCCGCGGAATGATGTGGCTGGCCACCAGTTCGCCGACCTGCGAGGCGGCGTTGGCGCCGGCCTCGACGGCCGCACGCACGCTCCCCACGTCGCCGCGGACCACGGTGGTGACCAATCCGCCGCCGATCTGCACGCGTTTGACGATCTTCACGTTGGCGGCCTTGGCCATCGCGTCGGTCGCCTCGACCAGGGCGATCAAGCCCTTCGTTTCAATCAATCCAATGGCGTCTTGCATCGCTAGTGTTTCCCTTGTGTTACGGGTGCTTGGGTGGTGTTGGTGTAGTGGGATCCGCGATCAGCCGGCCGATTTCTGGGCCGGCGGCAGGACCACTTCGAGGTCTTCGTGCGGGCGGGGAATGACCTGGACGCTGACGATCTCGCCGATTCGCCCGCCGGCGGCGGCCCCGGCATCGGTGGCGGCCTTGACGGCGGCCACGTCGCCGGTGACGAACGCGCTCACCAGCCCGCTGCCCACCTTGTCCCAGCCCAAAAACTGGACGTTGGCGGCTTTCAACATCGCGTCGGTGGCCTCGACCAGGACCACGAAGCCCTTGGTCTCAATCATGCCCAACGCTTCCATCGCTTTTGCCATGGCACTTGTTCTCCGGTCAAAAAAACTCTGGGGGTAAAACTACGTTATTGTCTCAACAGGGTCACGCTGGCGGCGTGATCGATGTCGCAGGCGTTGCCTTCGTCGGTATCCAGGTGGACTTCCAGCTTGATACGCTTACCCACCCGCACCAGGCAGTCTTCAAAGGTGGTAGTGCAACTCGACTGCACGCGGAGCTTCATGCGGTCTTTGTCCTTCACGCCGTAGTGTTGGGCGTCGGCCGGCCCCATGTGGACGTGCCGCTCGGCCCGAATCACCCCTTGCTTCAGCTCCACTACGCCTTTAGGCCCCACCAGCACGCAGCCGGGCGTGCCGGCGATGTCGCCGCTGACGCGGACCGGCAGGTCGATGCCCAGCGAGATGCCGTCGGTGAAGGCCAATTCCACCTGGCTCTCCGGCCGGGTGGGGCCGAGGATTCGCACCGTGGGCAGCATGCGCCGCCGCGGCCCGACCACCATCACCGACTCTTCGGCGGCAAAAAAACCGTCCTGATAAAGGTCCTTGGCCACCGTCAGCTTGTGGCCCGCCCCAAAAAGCGTTTCCACGTCCTGATCGGTCAGGTGGACGTGCCGGGCGGAGACGCTCACCACCAAATTCGGCTTGCCCGCCGGCCCGCCGACCTGCGCGAGCACGATCTCGCGAACGATCTGCTCGATGCGGGCTCGGTCAATTCCTGCCGCGATACCCATATTCAGTGTTTGGACGTGTTCATGCTTTTCGCGGGCGAAAATGGAACATTCGCCGCGACGACCATCGCAACCCGAAGCGTAAGCGAGGCAGCAGCGTATATCCCTCGCTTACGTTTCGGGTTACGATCCTTTTCACCCGTGAATCGCATAGGATTTCGACATTTGGATTTCAGATTTGTTCAGTTCGTATCTGCGGTTCGCCGTTGCTACTCGGCCACCACCAAGTCCACCCCCGCGGCCCGCAGCTTTTCGCTCCACTGCTCGGTAATGCCCTTGTCCACCACCAAGTGCTGCACAGCCTGCAAGGGGCAAAGGTGGGTGAGGCTCTGGCGGCCGAACTTCGTACTGTCGGCCACCACGATGACCTCGTTGGCGGCTTGCATCATCGCCCGTTCCGTCTCCACCAGCAGCAGGTCGTTGTTGAAAAACCCCTCATCGTGCACTCCAGCCACGCTGAAGATTGTCTTTCGGACGCGAAGGGTCGCCAACATGCGGTCGGTGTACGGTCCACGGGCAACGCCGGTCCGCGGGCAGATATTTCCGCCAATCAAGACTAGGTCGCTGTTCGCGTCGGACGCGAAGAGATTGGCCACCGGCAGCGAGTTGGTCACTACGTGCAAGGGGCGGCCGACCAGCAGCCTTGCCACCTCATAGGTGGTGCTACCACCGTCCAAAAGAACTGCATCACCGTCCTCGATCAAAGCCACCGCCGCGGTGGCAATGGCCTTCTTTTTCTCCCACTGTACTGGCTGATTGGCGTCAAAATGTGGCAGTTTGGGCGAGCTTCCGGTATAAAGAACCCCCCCATGGATGCGTTTTGCCGCCCCTTCGCTCTCCAATTGGTCCAGGTCTCGCCGCACCGTCGACTCCGAGACCTCCAGTTGGCCGGCCAACTCGGGTAGCGAAGCGAAGCTCCGCACCCGCACCAACTCCAGCAAACGGTCACGACGTTCACGCGCCAACATCGGTCTCATCCGGCAAAGTCAGCCGATCATGCCTCTATTGCGAGTATTACACAGATAAAGAAAGAAATCAAGCATCCTAATGATAGAATGTGAATGATTTCTTTCAACTACGCGAGCCCACCGGCGGCGGCAAATGCCACCAACGCCTGGCGGACAGCGGCCACGTCGTGAACGCGAAGGACCTGGATGCCCTGTCGGGCCAGCGCGAGCGCGACCGCAATCGTGCCGGCCGTCCGATCGATGGCCCCATGGGGCGAGCCCGATTGCTTGGCAATTGGGATGCCGGCGGGCACCAGAGGCGATGGAGCCGCCGGTAACGCATCTCGCCGCTGGGCCAGCCCGACCGCGGAGCTCTCGGGGCCGCTCGGCGCGACTCCGGCATTGCCGAGCGAGCCAGCAGCGGCACCCGAGGCGGCCAGTCCCGCCAAAAAGCGCTTCCGCGAGTGGCCAACCAGGATGGGACAGCCCAAGGCGTGCAGCCGCCCTGCGTTGGCCAACAGTTGCAGGTTGTGCTCGACGTTCTTGCCGAAGCCGATGCCGGGATCGAGCGCGATCCGGTCGGCTTGAATGCCGGCCGCCAACAGGGCGTCGCGGCGGGCTTGCAGGAATTGCATCACTTCGCCGATCACGTCCGCATAGCTCGGCGCCTCCTGCATGGTTCGCGGCCTGCCCTGCATGTGCATGACGCACAGGCCGCAACCAGTTTCCGCCGCCAGGGGGAGCATGGCCGGATCGCCGGTCAGCGCGGTGATGTCGTTGATGATCTCCGCGCCGGAGTGGAGCGCGTGCCGGGCCACCAGGGCCTTCGAGGTGTCGATCGAGACGGGCGTGCGGGTTTGCTGGCACAACGCCCCGACTACCGGCATCACCCGGCGGAGCTCCTCTTGGACCTCGACCGGCTCGGAGTAGGGCCGGGTGCTCTCGCCACCCACGTCGAGGAGGTCGGCCCCGTCGGCGATCAATTGCAGGCCGTGCTCGACCGCCGTCTCGGCGTCGAAGAAGTTCCCGCCGTCGGAGAAGCTATCGGGGGTGACGTTGATAACGCCCATCAACAAGGGCAGCCGCCCGATCTGGAGCGTCCGCGTGCGGAGCCGCCAGTGACGGACACGAGAGAGATCGGCTTGAGCCATGTGATTAGTCTAACACATCACCACGGCTTCTCCATCAGGCCGACGATTTGCTCGGCGACGCGGCAAATGGCTTCCTGTTGGGCGGTGGCCACCGATTGGCCCATTTCGGGCACGAGCTCGGCCGTGCCGGTCACGTCGGTGATCTCGTTGGGCAAAGGAATAACCTTCTGATCGCGGAGCCGGCGCCCGTGGCGATCGACCCAGCTTACCTGCACCTTCATGCTCGCCTGGATTTCGCGATCCTCGCCGGTCAGAGTGGGCACCACCACCGATTTTCCTTCGGAAACCAGCCGCACGGTCAGCACGCTGTCGGCCCGGCCGCTATTGACCACCTTGTAGGGCGTGACGCTTTCGATCTCCTTAACAATGGCCTCAGTCAGCCGCTGCCCCAGGTCGCGGCGGAAGCTGTTCGACTCGACCATCGGCACGTAGACGGTGTGGACTTCGCTCGGGTAGAGCGATTGGTTGCCGATGTGATAGGCCGCGCAGCCGCAGGCTGAAAGCGCCAGTACGAACAGGATCAGCCCACCGCCGGTTGGGGACTGGCTCATTTTTTTCGGCCCGCTTCGCGATCTGCTTGTGATACGGCTGGCGGCCCAAAAAAATCTTCCTTTCCCCTTGCTTTCACCGTTCAT
>JAJYGU010000362.1 GCA_021784975.1 Planctomycetota bacterium | reverse complement strand
AGCACTGCCCGCCGGTTTGCGGCTGTCGCGGCGCAAGTGGCGGTGGCCGCCGTCAGGGCCTTTTCCAGGTCAGTGGCCCCGAGAGGCACCCGCGCGTCCAGGGCGGCCAGGGCGGCGGCCATCTTTTTGCCGCCCGCCGGGACAAAGCCGTTGGTCAGCGGAATGGCATTCAGATCGACGGCCATGAGCTCCACGCGATCGTCGGCGGCCAGCCCGGCTAAGGAGGCCTTGAGGGCCTCGATCGCCCTGGTTCGATAGGGGCCGGTCTGACTGGCCGAGGTATTGAACAAGATGACCACGTTGCGCCGGCCGGCCGTGGGAGGCGTCTGGTCGGGTTTCAACGTGAGCGCAAAATACGTGCTCCCGTTGGGGTTCGCAAAGGTGGCAACTTGCGCGGCCAGCGGAGTCGGGTCCGCGCCGGCAGCCACTTGCCGAAAAAGTTCGCCCCAGGCGAACATCATCAGGAACGACACGGTCCCTCGGACGAGAATGCTGTGGGCCATAACTTGAATGCTCCGGCGAACGCTAGCATAAGCGACCCGTAGCGACCGTGTTCCGCGACGGTCTCTCGGGGTGTGCGAAGACTTGCTGGGACCTCCGGCTACAGGTCAGCTACGCTCATTTTAGTTGCCGATCGGATGTTTTGCCATTAAAAAAATCGGGAGTTAGAGCTTAGGCTATGAGCTATGAGCCTTGAGCTGTGAGCCTGGAGACTTGCCTCCGCCGTACCAGCCGTGCCAGCGCTCTCTCAAAGCTCATAGCTCAAAGCTCATAGCACCATGCCCAGCTTCAATTTACCTTAATTCAGGAGGCATGCGCTGCGTACCACCATAATGAGGGGTTTGGCGCACTTCGATGCAACTCGGCTCGAATTTCTGCAGCCATTCGGTATACTCATCACCAAGCTGGCGGTTGCGCAACGAACACCCCCACTTGCTGGTGGTTTTGGGCCAAGTTTTTTTCCGTCTAATCCAGGTTGGTCGATCATGCACCGAAGAGTTTTCTTATGCGTTTGCTCAGTGGTAGCGGGCGCGTTGACGGCCCTGGTATGGCAGCGGCCGCTGTTGGTCGAGACGCCGCTGGTTGCCCAGGAAACCGTCCCCTGGCCGGCAACGGCTAGGGCCACGCCGCCGCGGCCTGCGGCCCCGCTGGCGGCTTCCGTGCAAGCGCCCGAGTTGGCGGAGCTGACGCCGGAGGAGCGGGTCAACGTGCTGGTCTATCAGCAGGCCAACCGCAGCGTGGTGAACATCAACACCACCGCCGTGCAAGGCGAGCGATTCTTGCTCTTCGAGGTCGTGTCTGAAGGCGAAGGCAGCGGGACGGTGCTGGATCGTCAGGGCCACGTGCTGACCAACTTTCACGTGGTGGACGGTGCCCGCCAGATCCGCGTGACCCTATTCGACGGCAAGAGCTACGACGCCAAACTGGTGGGCGGCGACATCGACACCGACGTGGCCGTGTTGAAGATCGAGGCCCCGCCGGAATCGCTGTTTCCGCTGGCCTTCGGCAACTCCAGCCGCTTGCTGGTCGGTCAACGCGTGTTCGCCATCGGAAACCCCTTTGGCTTGGAACGGACGCTCAGCACGGGCATTGTCTCGAGCCTGAATCGGTCGTTGCCGAGCCGCGGCAACCCCCGCCGCACCATCAAGTCGATCATCCAGATCGACGCGGCCATCAACCCGGGCAACTCCGGCGGCCCGCTGCTGGATAGTCACGCCCGTATGATCGGCATGAACACGGCCATCGCCAGCCGCAGCGGCGATAGCGCGGGGGTGGGCTTTGCGATTCCCGTCGACACCATCGCCCGCGTCCTGCCGCAATTGATCCAGAACGGCCGGGTCCGCCGCCCCGACTCGGGGATTGTGAAGGTCTATCAAACGGACCGCGGGCTCTTGATTTCCACGCTGGTGCCGGGCGGCCCGGCCGAGCGGGCCGGCCTGCAGGGCCCGCGGACGCGGAGCGAGGTGCGGCGCGGGCCGTTTGGCAGCTACACGGTGTCTATGATCGACCGCAGCGCCGCCGACCTGATCGTGGCCGTCGACGGCGAGCCGATCAAGACCGCCGATGATTTCCTCAACGCCATCGAAAGCAAACGTGCCGGCGATCAGGTGGTGCTGACGGTCATCCGCGGCGGGCAACAACTCCACGTTCCTTTGCGGTTGGAAGCCGGGGAGTGAGGACTGAGCGGCTGATAGCTTGCGGGTCGGCCGTGTACCCCTGGCGCTCCGCGTGGGCGATCGTCACGCGGAACATGACGAGTGCCAACCTTCTTGGCGGCCGTCCAAGAACAAGTTGGGGACTGTCCCAATTTTCGTCCGACGAAAATGGGACTGTCCCCTTGGCAAAAGTGGAAATTGTTGCTGGACGGCTGCTTGGTTCGCCGATTCTAAGAAGCGCGCTCCGGCGGCCGTGATGGCGTCTCTGACTGTCGGAGGCGTGATGGGCTTCCGGTCCACTCGCAGAGCCAGAGGACGTCTTCGTGCAGCTCCTCCAGCGTTTCTTGCAGACCGCTCGCCTGGCGGCGGAACCGCCGCACGGCCCCAAAGCCGCTGACCGCCGCCAGGAGCAACAGCCCCAGCGAAATGCCGATGAGCCAAGCGGCGCGGGAAATGTGGTGCCAGCCTGAGAGAGCGTCGGCCAGACACCAGACCAACAGCGGCAAGGCAGTCAGCGCCATCACCGCGGCCAGCAGGCAGACGACGGCCAGCCTGCTCGCCTGGTCGCGTTGGCTGAGCAACTCCAGCCGGGCGAGTTCCCAGCGAGCGGCGGCCATTTCGCCCAACTCGGCGGCCAAGGACTTCAGATCGTCGTGGATTTCCCCAAAGAGCGGCGGCTCCTTCTCAGCCAT
The DNA here is from genome assembly GCA_021784975.1 of Planctomycetota bacterium. Classification (GTDB taxonomy): domain Bacteria; phylum Planctomycetota; class Planctomycetia; order Pirellulales; family Thermoguttaceae; genus JAJYGU01. The sequence continues at coordinate 21,809 of JAJYGU010000362.1, read as the reverse complement.
TGCCGGCCCCCTGAGATGGTCCGCCGCGGGGCTGCACGCCGGAGGAGGCTGGAGTGGATTCGCTCCAGATACGTTGTAGCTCTCGCCAGACCTGGCGGCGGATTTGCCGCAGGGCGCGCTGGAAGAGGGGGACGCCCAGGCGTCGCGCCACTTGGCCGGAGCGCAGGCCCGCCGAAGCCGCCATGCCCGTGCCGAGGGCCGCCATGAGCATCCAACCGGGATAACGCGTCGTGTAAGTTCGCCACCAGAGCAACTGCCGCGAGTGCTTCTCGGCCGCCCGCAGACGGCCGTCGATCCGGCGTCGCAGCCGCCCGATGCGCAGCCGCAGCTCACGCTTGCGGCGCTGGAGCTCGGCCTGGCCGAGGCGGGTGCTCATCGCTTCCGCCCCAAGAGCCGGCCCAGATAGAAACCCACCAGGGCAGCGAGCGTCAGACCGGCGCCGGGATGCCGCTTGACACATTCGAGGGTCTGGTCGCAAACCGCCCCGAGCTTGGTTTCGCGGACGGCCTTCAAATGCTCGGCGGCCTGTTGGCGGGCCCGATCGTAAGCGGCCTGGGCCTTTTGCAGTTCGACCTTGGCCAGCCGCACCGCTTCGGCCAACCCTGCCTCGCACGACGGTTCGTTGGATTCGGATGCACCACTTGTTTCGGGACTTGCTGAATCGGTCATCGCAAAACGTCTCCTGTTTCTGTCAGCCCGGCGGACGCCCTTCGTAGAAGCAGCGTCTCGCCGCTTTCCTCCGAGGCACAGGCCCCAAAACCTTCGAGACCACGCGGCGGGCCGCCGCGGCGACCGGCACCGCCCGGCCGCTGCTGAAGCCTAGTTCATCTTAGGGCGGCGCAGCGACCGGGCAAGGGGAACCCGGCCCCCCGATCGCTAAGACCGGCATGGTCGGAACCGGTTGCGCCGTTCACGGCTATTGTCGGCCAGCTTCCAAGGGAACGATGTAGTACCTCATCCCGTTGAACTCTTTCGGTTGCCAGTTCCTCGGGACGGGCTGAGTAGAGAGCAGCATCATCCTGGAGAACCTGCTCTCGCCCAGCACCCCCCAATCCAATTTGTTTGACCGGTTTCCCGCCATTGCTATGATCTTATTGGAGGGTCTGTTCGAGGGTCCGGGCGCCACCGGACCGCAACAAGGGTCTTTTTCATCCAAGAAAGGAATGGCGTGATGCGAACGGCCAAGCAACTGTCGGTTTCGTTGGTGAACAAGCCTGGGCGACTTGCAGACATGCTGACCAAGTTAAGCAAGAGCAAGGTCGGGTTTCAGGCATTGGCGGTGATGGATTCGGGCGAGCGGGGCACGGTCCGCTTTGTCCCCAACGACGCCACGGCCGCCATGTCGGTCCTGGAGGGAAGCAGCATTCGCTACGAGACAGCCGACGTCCTCTTGGTCGAGGTCCCCAGCCAGTCTGGGGGCTTCCGGAAGATTTGCGAACGTATTGCCGCAGAGCACCTGAACATCGATTACGCGTATTGCTCCTTCGACACCGGCGGAAAGGCCAAAGGCAATGTGTTGGCAGTCATCAAGGTGAATGACCTGGCCAAGGCCCAGCGGGTGTTGGCGGAAAACGGTGCTACTGCCCGCCGGAAAGTGGTGACTTTTCGCCGGCCGGCGATGACGCGGTAGGTTGGCGGAGCCACGTAGGGTGGGTCGGGCAAAGCGAGCCCCAATTTCTTGCGCGTTGATGCGGTGGGGCTTCGCTGGACCCACCCTACGCGAAGAATGGGCTTGCCCGGTCCTCGGGTTTTGGCGACACTACTGCCCCACATTCTTTTCTCCCGAGCACCACGAAGCAGCCCATGGCAAGGAACGCCATCGCTAGCGTATTGACTCTGGGGCTGATTGGCGCGCTATTGCCGGGTTGCGGCATGGAGTCGCCTTGGAGTGCTCCCCCGGGATATCCGACGCCGGGGCAACCGCGGATCACTTACCCTAATCCCGTATTCGTGCCCGCCGCCGGCGATCCGCAAGCCTTTTGGGAAACCCTAGTGGACGTGGTTGACGACTACTTCCCGATCGAGCACGAGGAGCCGGTGCGGATGATCGGTAATGCAGCGACGGAGGGAAATATCACCACGGTTGCCCAGGTCAGCCCGACGATCTTTGAGCCTTGGCGGCGCGACACCGGCGACAGCCCACAACGCGAGGAGAACACGGTCCAAACCATGCGGCGGTACGCCAAGGTCCGCGTGCTTCCCGCCCCCGGCGGCTACAAGGTGGAGATAATTGTGTTCAAGGACCTGGAAAACAACATTCACCCCGAACACGCCAGCGCGGGGGCCGCGACGCTTCGCTACGACAACACGCTGACCGGGGTGGTCAACCCCGTAGCCGGCGAGCCCATCCGGCTGGGCTGGATCGGCAAAGGCCGCGATACGGCGCTGGAGCAAATTATGATCGGCCACCTGCTCACTCGCTGCGGCCAGGCGGGCATCCCAGCGATGGCGCGGCGTTGAGGGTCGAGGGCGATCTTCTACGGCGGCTTCTCGCCGCCGCCTTCGCCGCAGGTGGCCACCGCCTCATAGGTTCGGCCGGGCACGTGATTGCAGAAGTTCTCTATGGCCCGCTTCGCCAGCCGCTGCCCGTGGGGAGTCGGATACCGGCCGGTGATGCACGCCCGGCAGAGGCGGTTGGGCTCGAAGCCGATCGCGCGGGCGATGGCTTCCACCGGCAGGTAGCGAAGCGAATCGGCGCCGAGCTTGGCGGCCATTTCGGCCTCGATTTCCGGCGAGACGGGCTGGCCGTGGAGGAACTTGGGGGCAAACAACTCGCCCACCGTCGACATGTCGATCCCGTAGAAGCAGGGAGCGATGATGGGCGGGCAGGCCACGCGAACATGGATTTCCTTGGGCTTTCCCAGCCGCCGGATCCGCTGCAAAAGGACCTGGAGCGTGGTGGCCCGCACGATCGAGTCCTCGACCAGCAAGACCCGCTTGCCTTCGAGCACCTCGCGGAGCGGGGTGTATTTCGTCTCTGCCTTGCGTCTGCGGTTGCCGCGGCCCTCGATGAACGTCCGCCCGCTGTAGCGGTTGCGGATCAGCCCTTCTACGCAGGGCACCTTCAAGGCGTAGGCCATGGCGTCGGCGGCGGCTTTGCTGGTATCCGGCACCGGCACGACCACCGTATTCCGGTCGATGGGCACGGTCTCCAGCCGGGCCAACTCCTCGCCCAGCGCCTTCCGCGCCAGATACACGCTCCGCCCGTCCAGCGTGCTGGCCACATTGGCGAAGTAGACCCATTCGAAAAAACAGTGTGCCCGCTGCGGCGAGGGGGCAAAGGCTTGGATGTCGAGCCGCCCGTCGCAGATGGTCACCACGTGTCCCGGCGGGACCGAGTGGATGTGCTCGGCCGAGAAGCCGATGTTCAGCAGGGCCACGCTCTCGCTGGCGGCGGCAAATAGCGGCCCTTCCACCGCGTAACTCAAGGGTTTGATGCCCAGCGGGTCGCGGGCGACCATCATGGCGCCCAGGGCGTCGAGAAACACCAAGCTGTAGGCGCCGTCGAACTTGTTGGCCAGCCGGCGGCAGACGTCCATCAACGACGGACAACCGTCGCTTGACAAGGCCTCACAGATCTGGTGCATGAACACCTCGGTGTCGGTTTCCCGCGAGAGGTGGTTGTCGTCGTCGTCGAGCAACTCGCCGCGGAGCTCGAGGTAATTGGCCAATTGTCCGTTGAAGGCGAAGCTGAACCACTTGTGCTTCTTGATGTGGTGCCGCTCGAACGGCTGGGCGTAGCTGCGGTCGTCCTGGCCACAAGTGGCGTAACGGACGTGACCGATGGCCGCCCGGCCGGCGTATTCCTCCATCAAGCTCTCGTACTTGCCGCGATGTCCCAAGCGGAACACTTCACTGACGCTGCCCACGTCCTTGTAGGTGTCGATCAGTTGATTGCGCTGCGGGTTGTAGGTGGTGAAACCGGCGGCGAGCTGGCCACGGTTCTGGACATCCAGCAGCATCCTGGGCATGAGCCGCGAGACCTGGTCAGGCCCTTGCTCGGGACATAGAGGACTCACCGCTGGGCCGGGCAGGTGGTAGACCGCCGCCACGCCACATTCCTCGTGAAGATCGCTCATAACTTCATATTCTAGGGGCGGCAGCCAATTCTCACAATCCACCCACCGGCCGGGGACTGGCTCATTTTTTTCGGCTGGCTTCGCCATGCCCCTACGGAACGCCCGACGGCCGAAAAAAATGTGCCTGTCCCTTTAGCGGCCGTCCAGCAACAATTTCCACTTTTGCCAAGGGGACAGTCCCATTTTCGTCGGACGAAAATTGGGACAGTCCCCAACTTGTTCTTGGACGGCCGCTTAGGTGGCTCAGGCGGCCGGCGCGCCCAGCGCGCTTTCCAAGGCCGGCAGCAACTCGGCCAGGTGCCGTTCGATGCGGGCCCGTTCGGGCTGGCGGAAGGCGTGGAACGGCTCTTCCAGAAAGCCGCCGCACACCCCCAGGCAGGCTAGAACGCATTTGATGCCCTTGACGCCGGCCGAGGCATATTGTCCCACGCCGTAGATCGCCTCGGCGACCCGGAGCACCAGTGACCACAGCTCCCTGGTGCGGGCCGCGTCGCCGTTGTGGGCGGCGTGGTACAAAGCGGTATAGAGCGAGGGGAACATGTTGGCCCCGCCGTTGACCCCGCCATGCCCGCCGGCCGCCACCGCGCAAGCCAGCAACTCCTCCGGTCCCATCAGCACGCTCCAGTCGGATCGCTGTTTCGCCAAGCCGCAAAGCCGCTGGAAGTAGAGCATGTTCGCCGAGCTGTCCTTGATGCCCACGATCCGCGGCTGCTGCATGGCCCAGGAGACGGTCGGCAGCTCGAAGCTCACCTTGGTCAAGGCCGGCATGTTGTAGAGCATCAGCGGCAGCGGCAATTGCGGGAGCAAGTGGTTCAGGTATTCGCGGAGCTCGGCTTGGGCCACGTGCTGGTAATAGGGCGGAGCCAGCACTACCGCCGCCGCCCCGCGCTCGGCTGCGTAGCAGGCCAAGGCCGCCGATTCTGCCGGGGCAGTGTCGGTGATGCCTACCAGCACGGGCAAGCGGCCGGCGGTCTGCCGGCAGGCGCGTTCGACCACTTCGCGCCGCAGCCGATAACTCAGGCTGGGACCCTCGCCGGTCGTGCCCAGAATGAACAGCCCATGAACCCCGCCGCCGATCACGCGCTCCAGAAGCCGTTCCAGCCCGGACACATCGAGCGTATCGCGGGCGGACAAGGGAGTGATCAGCGGCGGAACTATGCCGCACAACGGAGCAGGCAGGGGTGTCGTCATTGGGTGGGCGCTCGCAGAGGTCGTTGGAGCGGGCATAGCACCCGCTCTCAAGTAACGCTACTCTACCGTCTGGCGGCCGCGTTTGTCAAAGGGTCGGCCGCTTGATGAATGGCAAGATATCCGGGCGGAATTCTTGCCGCCCCCGCCGCTTTTCCTTCGTATTAGTTTCCCTTAGAATGGCGAGCGGCGTCGGAGGTTTCGACCCCTATTCGAGGAGTAGCTGCTATGCCGCGTTTTTTCCGGCCCACGCCTCGTGCCTGGCGCGTTCTGCGGATGGTTGTGGTCGTAATGATCGGCTGGGCGGCAACGGCCCGCGGGGCGGAAACGAAAGGCGGTCCCATGTCTTACGGCGAAGTGCGAGATTTTTTGGCCAAGCACACCAAGTTGGTCGAGTTGACGGCCGGCGACGGCGCCCGCGTGACCGTGGCCCCGGCCTGGCAAGGGCGGGTGATGACTTCGACCTGCAGCGGGCTCGACGGCCCGAGCTTCGGGTTTGTGTGCTACAACTTCATCTCCGCCGGCAAGACCAATCCGCACTTCAACAACTACGGCGGCGAAGATCGCATGTGGCTCTCGCCCGAAGGCGGCCAATACAGCCTCTGGTTTAAGCCCGGCGAGCCGCAGAACCTGACCAACTGGCACACCACCCCGCTGCTGAACGATATGCCCTGGGCCGTCACCGCCACCGGCCATGCCTCGCGGGTGCGGATGGAAGCCGCGGCCTCATTGGAAAACGCCTCGGGCACCCAGTTTCGCATCCACGTCACCCGCGACGTGGTGCTCTTATCGGCGGACGAGGCCGGCCGGCGATTCGGTGAGGTGGCGGGCCAAACACTCCGCGCTCCAGGTGTGAAGACCGTGGCCTATGAGACCGTCAATCAAATCACCAATCGCGGCGCTCCGATGTCCAAGTCGAAGGGGCTGTTGGCGATCTGGATCCTTGGCATGCTCAACGCCGGGCCGGAGGCGATCACAATCTTGCCCTACAAGCCCGGCAGCGAAGCGGGGTTGGGTCCGGTCGTGCGGAGCGACTATTTCGGCTCGGTGCCGCCCGATCGGCTGAAGGTCCTACCGCAGGCCGTCCTGTTCCGCGGCGATGCCAACTACCGCTCGAAACTGGGCATATCGCAGCGCCGCGCCGAAAAAGTGCTGGGGGCGATCGACTTTCAAAGCAACGTGCTCACGCTGGTGACGTTTTCCATGCCTGACGATCCGACCCAATACCTCTATCCCAACAGCGGCTGGCAGGTCCCGCAGAAGGAACCGTACCGGGGCGACGTGGTCAATGCCTACAACGACGGCCCGAATGATACCGGCGGCCGGTTAGGCAAGTTTCTCGAAGTGGAGTCGGTTTCGCCCGCCAAGGAATTGAAGACGGGCCAGTCGCTTTCACACCGCAGCACCACCCTGCATGTGCAGGCCGATCGGGACATACTCGCCCGGCTGGCGCGAGAGGTGTTGGGCGTCGAGTTGGAGGCCGTCCGCCAACAGATGCTGGGCCAATGAGCGGTATGAGCGAGTCGGAACTGGCCGAGGCCAAGCGGTACGGCCGGCTCAAGCTGGCCTGCGCCGTGGGCGATCGGGCCGTCAGCCTGGCCTATCTGACGGCGGCCGCCTTCTGGTTTGGCATTCCGCTGGAGGCATGGCTGCGAAAGGCGCCGCTGCTGGCCGCCTGCTGGTCATTGCGGCTTGCGGCGTTCCTGCTGGTGCTGCTGGCGCTGCAGTCTGTCATTTCACTGCCGCTAACATTCTATTCGAGCTATGTGTTGGAACATCGGTTCCAGTTGAGCAGGCTCAGTCTTGGCGGCTGGCTCTGGCGGCTTGCGAAACAAGGCGTGCTGGTGGGCATCCTCTCGCTGGCGGTGGTGGTCGGCCTGTACGGGATCATTTGGACCGTGGGCGCGGCCTGGTGGCTGGTGGCCGCCGGGGCATTTTTTGTGGTCAGTGTGGTGCTGGGGCAGCTTGCGCCGGTGTTGATCCTGCCCTTGTTCTACCACATCGAGCGACTCGACGTGCCGGGGCTGACGGATCGCCTCGCCCGGCTGGCCGAGGGGACCGGGTTGACCATCGAGGGCGTTTACCGCATGGACCTAAGCGCGGAGACGGTCAAGGCCAACGCCATGTTGGCCGGTTTGGGCCGCACGCGGCGGGTGTTGTTGGGCGATACGCTCTTGACGGAGTTCCAGCCGGAGGAGATCGAGGTGATCTTCGCCCATGAAATCGGTCACCATGTCTTTCGCCACATTCGCAAGCTGGTGGTGGCCGGATTGCTCTCCAGCGCGGCCGGGTTTTGGATCTGCGATCGCTTGCTGAGCGGCTGGATCCATTGGCGCGGCGGGGCGATGGACTATGCCCGGCTGCCGGTGGCCACGCTGCCGCTGCTCATGTGGATGGTGGCCGTCCTGGCGCAGCTCTCGGAGCCGCTGCAAAACGCGCTGAGCCGCCGATTCGAGCGGCAGAGCGATCGTTATGCCTTGCGGCGGACCGGCATGGCCGACGCCTACCGCTCGGCCTTCCAAAAGCTGGCCCGGCAGAACAAAGGCGATCCCAACCCGCCGCGGCTGGCGGTGTGGCTGTTCCACAGCCATCCCCCGATCGCCGAGCGGTTGGCGATGGCGGACGAGGAGCCATCCCCCGATCATTAGCGCGGCAAGCTCGGCGGAGTATAGGGTGCGCCGAGCGGCGGCAGCGCCGGGGAGGGCTGTGTGGTAGACGGCTGTGGTAAGGAGGGCGTCGTCGCGGGTGGCGGCGTGGCCGACGGCCCGACTGCGGACGGCACCGGCCCGACCGTCGCCGCTGGCGGCACATAAGGCTGCGACACGGGTTGCGGCGCGAGCGCGGGCGCAGGGATCGGTGCGCACGAGTTACACGAGGGAGCACATGAACTACACGAACCACACGACGGCGCGCAAGATCTGCATGGCGGCGAGCAGACTTGTGGGCATGATGCCGGACAAGGTTGGCAACACATCGGGTAGCACGACGGGGCACACGACTCCGGTTCGTGGCAGCCCGAAAGAAACCAGCCCAGCAGACATAGCAACACGATCCCGAGCCGTTTCATAGCGTCTTCCTTTGTGCGAGCCTTCGAGCGGGAGAATTGGGGGCCGAGGAGAGTTGGGGCCGGATAGTAACAAACGGTCAGCCGCGAGTCAAAGCCAATCTGTGACGAGGAATACCCCACGTGGGGTACTTAGGCGGTGTGATGCCGCCAGGCTCGGCTGATAACCGTTACCAGCAGATAGGCCCCGGCGGCGATGAGGACCGTCACTGGGCCGGTGGGGAAGTTTTGGGCGTAGCTCAGGGTGATGCCGCTGGCGATGAAGACCACGCAGAAGAGGGTCGCTACCGCCATCATTTGCCAAAGCCGTCGGGCAAAATGGCCGGCGGTGGCCGCCGGTAGGGTCAGTAAGGCAATCAATAGCAGGATGCCCACCACCCGGACCAGCAGCACCACCGTCAGGGCGATCAGACCCAACAGCAGCAGGTAGTGGAGCTTCACCCGCACGCCGCGGAGCTCGGCGAACTCTTGGTCGAAACAGACCGCCAGCAGCTTCGGATAGAAGCCCAGGCCCAGCAGCAGGACCAGGGCGTCCATGCCGGCCACCAGCCACACGTCGCGGCGCGAAATCAGCCAGATGCTGCCGTAGAGCACGTAGCTCATCGGATCGGTGTAGCCGGGCGTCAGGTAGAAGAAGAATAGTCCAATGGCCACGCCCACCGCCCAAACGGCGCTAATAACGGTATCTTCGCGTTGTCGGGCGTAGAGGCTGACCAGCCCGATCAGCAGGGCCGCCAGCAGGGCGGCCGCGGTGGCCCCGTACATTGGGTCGCACCAGGCCAGCTCCCAACGCCGCTGAAGGTACAAGGCAGCCCCGATCCCGCCCAGCACGCAATGGGAGATGGCCGCCGCCAGATAGGTGATGCGGCGGGTGACCACGTAAGAGCCGACAATCCCCAAAGCCACGCTCGATAACAGCCCGACCACCAGCGCGTAGCGCAAGAATGCATTTTCCGGTTCGGCCACGGCGTTGAGAAACTCATTCATGGGCCTGCTCCGCTGCAAATACCTGGCCGTGATGGTGGACGGCCCGCACGCTGCCGCCGTAAATCTCCTCAATCGCAGTGCCGGTGATCTCGCTCGTCGGGTGGACGATCACCCGGCGATTGACGCAGACGACGCTCTCGACCAGGTGCGAGACGAAACCCAAGTCGTGGCTGACCATGAGGATCGTCATCCGCTCGTTCAATTCGCGAAGGATGTCCAATAGGCGGGCCTCCACCAGGGTGTCGACGTTGGAGGTTGGCTCGTCGAGCACCAGCAGCTCGGGATCGCCGCACAGCGCGCGGGCGATCAGCACCCGCTGCCGCTCTCCGCCGGAGAGCGAGGCTAGCGGCCGGCGGCCAAAGCCCTCCATCCCCACCTGTTGCAAGGCTTTCCGGGCGGCGGCCCGGTCGGCCCGGCCGTACCATCCGAACCAGCGATTGCTGTCGGAGTGCCCGAGCCGGCCCATCAGCACGATGTCCATCACGGTCACCGGGAACTGCGCGTCATAATGCAGGTGCTGCGGCATGTAGCCGGTGCGGAGCCGCGAGCGTCGGGGCAGCTGGCCAAACAGGCGAATTTCACCCTGTTGCGGCGTCAACAGGCCGAGAATCAAGCGGACCAGCGTGGTCTTGCCGCCGCCGTTGGGGCCGATCATGCACGCCGCCGCCCGCGGGGGCAGCTCGAAGTTCACGTCCTCCAGCACCGGCGTGCGGCCGAACGAGAACGAAACGTGTCGCAGGGAAATGGCGGGATCAGTCGACATGGGACCGGGACTCGATGCGTTGATTCTTGAACGCTGCCGCCAGTTTGCCGGCAATGTCGTCAATGTCGCGCGGCACGTCCTTGGCCAGGCCGTCGATCATCACCGTCTTTCCGCCGATCGCCTCGGCAATTACCTCCGCACTCTGCTGGGGCGATTGCGGCTGTACGAAGATCACTCTCACATGGTCGTTGCGGGCACAGGCGATCAGTGATTGAAGCTGTTTGGGGGTCGGCTGCCGGCCGTCCTCCTCAATAGCCACCTGGTGCAGGCCATAGGCCTCGGCGAAATAGCCAAACCCCGGATGAAAGACGTAAAATCGCCGGCCGCGATAGGGAGCCAGCCGACGGCCAACTTCCGCATCCAGCGTATCCAGGCGGTCCGACAATTGGGCAAGCTCTTTCGCATAGGCGCGAGCATCGGCCGGGTCAGCCCGCTCCAGGGCGGCGGCCACGTTCTCCGCCAGCTTCTTCAGCAACCGCGGCGAGAGCCAGACATGCGGATCGGGCTCGCCGGCCGGATGAGGGTGACCTGGCCTGCCCACATCCTCCCGTCCGGGCGTTTCCAAGTGCTTATCTGCACAACCGTCAACCAGGATGCGTTTCTGGATGTTCTGGGCCGCGTCGACGACGCTGATTCGCTGGTTGCCTTCCTTGATTCTCTGCGCCAAAATTCGCTCGAAGGGCATGCCCACCTCGAAGAATAGCCGTGCCTTGTTCAGCGCCAGCACCTGCTGCGGCGTCGGCTCAAAGGTGTGCGGGTCCTGGCCGGGCTGCATGAGCACGCCGACCCGGACGTGTGGGCCGCCGATTTGTTCGACCAGATACGCCAGCGGCGGGATGCCCACGAAAACCGGCAGCTTCCCAGCAGCCGGTCTTGCCGCCGGCGGTCCGCAACCGGCCCACGCCGCCAGCGTCAGCCCGATCATAATGCCAATACCTGAACCGACGGCGTCTCGCGTCATGGGTTCGCCCCCGACGAAGAGCGGCCCTCAGCCACTTCGCACACCAAGTGCACCGCGTGACAATCGGCGCACTCCTGCAAGACATGGTTGCGGCTGAATTGCTGCCAGTGCTCGCGTTGGTCGGGGGTCAGGATGCCGGTGCCTTTGCATAGCGGACAAATGCTGTCCAGCGCCGCCAGAATGGCCGCACGGATGAACTCGGAGCGGTTGGGAATGTGCTCCATCGCCTCGCGCAGCCGCTCATCGACCTTGAAGGTGATAATATCCTGCTTGCGCTGGTTGGTGCTCATGCAAGATCCTCGTATTTAATACATTGTATTACCTCCGCACACGCATGCAAGGACCAGCCCGGATTAGTCACGCCGCCGGATGTGGGCCGCGCAGAGTGCGCAATCGTAGGGCAAAGCGCAAGCAAGGCTACGTCCTTTGGCCGTCCTCGCTTACGCTTCGGGTTACAATGCGGCTGTGAAGCCAACCTGACAAACACTAATTCTGGACGACAATTGACATTAACCAATCTTATGATACTATTCTGGGGATGAACACCTCCGTGCCAAGAGCTCGCGGTTTGTATGATCCGCAATGGGAACACGACGCCTGTGGGATTGGCGCAGTGGTCAACATTTCCGGCCATCGGGACCACCGGGTGGTCGAACATGGCAAGCAAGTCCTCTTGAACCTCATGCATCGCGGGGCGGCCGGCGCCGATGAGACGACCGGCGACGGGGCGGGCATCCTCCTGCAGATCCCCGACGCCTTCTTTCAGGCGCTGGCCGGACCGTTGGGTTTCACGTTGCCGTCGGCAGGCGAGTACGGCGTGGCCGTGTTATTCTTGCCTCGCGACCAACGCCTGCAGAGCCGGTGCCGGCAGGCATTCATCGAGGCGGTCGAGCGCGAGGGTTTGGCTGTGCTCGGCTGGCGGGAGGTGCCCACCGACCATCGGTGCCTGGGCGATCTGGCCCGCGCATCGGAACCCGTGATTCAGCAGGCCTTCGTCGCCGGCAATGGTCGCCGCGGCGAAGACTTGGAGCGGCGGCTTTACGTGGCCCGCAAGCGCATCGAACGCCAGGTGGCCGAGCAGTTCGGACTGACGGCGGACGAGTTCTACATACCCTCGATGTCGTGCCGTACGATCGTCTACAAGGGCATGTTTCTGGCGCCGCAGTTATTCGCCTATTATCCCGACCTGGCCGACGAGCGGGTCCATACCGCGTTGGCCATTGTCCACCAGCGCTACAGCACCAATACCTTTCCCAGTTGGCGTCTGGCTCAGCCGTTTCGCATGATTGCCCACAACGGCGAGATCAACACCTTGCGGGGCAATGCCAACCGGCTTCGAGGCTACGAGAAGAGCCTGGCCTGCCCGGCGCTGGCCGACGACCTGTCGGAGCTGTTCCCCATCCTCCAGCCCGGCGGCAGCGATTCGGCCTGTTTCGACAACGCGATGGAGCTGTTGGTCCGCGCCGGCCGTTCCGCCCCGCACGCCATGATGATGATGATCCCCGAGGCGTTCGGACCTCGGTACCACATCTCCATCGACAAACGGGCGTTCTACGAATATCACGCCGCCATCATGGAGCCGTGGGACGGGCCGGCCGCCATGCTCTTCAGCGACGGCCGGCTGGTCGGCGGCACCCTCGATCGCAACGGGCTCCGTCCCTGCCGATACGTGGTGACCACCGATGGCCTGGTGGTCTTGGCCAGCGAGGTGGGCGTCATCGAGTTTCCGCCCGAGCGGGTCCGGCAAAAGGGCCGGCTACAGCCGGGCCGCATGTTCCTGGTCGATACCGAAGAGGGCCGGATCGTCGTCGACAACGAGATCAAAGGCAAGATCGCCCGCCAAAAGCCCTACCGCCGCTGGCTGGAGGAGAACCGCATCGAGCTCCGCGGGCTGTTTCAGCCGTCGCGACCCACGCCGAGCGACGCCAAGACGCTAACCCAGCGGCTCCGTTTATTCGGATACACCCGCGAGGATTTGCAGGTGGTGTTGGCCCCGATGGCCCTCAACTCGCAAGAGCCGGTGGGCTCGATGGGCACCGATACGCCGCTGGCTGTGCTCTCCGATCAGCCCAAGCTGCTGTTCAATTACTTCAAGCAATTGTTCGCCCAGGTGACCAATCCGCCCATCGATCCGCTGCGCGAGGGGCTGGTGATGTCGTTGATGTCGTTTACCGGCCAGCAGCGGAACCTGCTGGAGGAGACGCCGCAGCACTGCCGCCAACTGAAGTTGCAGCACCCGATCCTGACCAACGCCGACCTGGACCGCTTGCGCTCGGTGCGGCGCGACGATTTCAAGGTGGCCACTCTGCCGGCGTGCTTTGCCGCCGACAGCTCCGATCCCAGCGAAGCCTTGGCGGCCGCCCTCGATGAGTTGCTTGACGCGGCGGCAGCGGCCATTGCCGACGGGGCGTCGCTGTTGATCCTCAGCGATCGCGACGTCTCGCCGACGCTGGCCCCAATCCCCAGCCTGTTGGCCGCCTCGGCCCTGCACCACGGCCTGGTGCGGCGGCGGCTCCGCAGCCAGGCGGGCCTCGTGGTCGAAAGCGGCGAACCCCGCGAGGTGATGCACTTCTGCCTGTTGTGTGGCTTCGGGGCCAACGCCGTCAATCCCTACCTGGCCTTCGAAGCGATTCAAAAACTCCAGGCGGACGGCAACCTGCCCGGTGATGTCAGCGCCGAGCAACTGATCGACCAGTACATCACTGCCGTCAAGAAGGGCATCCTCAAGACGATCTCGAAGATGGGGATTTCCACCCTGCGCAGCTACCATGCCGCCCAGCAGTTCGAGGCCATCGGCCTGAACCGGGCCGTGATCGACCGCTACTTCGCCGGAACCGCCTCGCAGATTGAGGGCGCCGGCCTGGAGGTGATTGCCCGCGAGGCCATGGCCCGCCACCAGGCCGCCTTCCAGCCCGGGGTTCCCGGCGGGCTGGAACTGGATTTCGGCGGCGAGTATCAATTGCGGCTCGACGGCGAGAAGCATTTTTGGAACCCCGACACGGTGGTCAATCTCCAGCACGCGGTCGTTCAGAACAATCCGCAACGCTACGCCGACTACGCCAAGGCGGTCAACGACCAGAGCCGGCGCCTGATGACCCTGCGCGGCCTGTTCGAGTTCGTCCCAGGCGAGCCGGTTCCCTTGGACGAAGTCGAGCCGGCTGGCGAGATCGTCAAACGATTCTACACGGGAGCCATGTCGCACGGCTCGATCAGCAAGGAGGCCCATGAAACGCTGGCCGTGGCCATGAATCGGCTGGGGGCCAATTCCAACACCGGCGAAGGGGGCGAAGACCCGAATCGGTATAAGCCGCTGCCCAACGGCGATTCGCTGAATTGCGGCATCAAGCAGATCGCCAGCGCCCGCTTCGGAGTGACCATCGAATATCTGGCCAATGCCCGAATTTTGCAGATCAAGATGGCCCAAGGCGCCAAGCCGGGCGAGGGCGGGCAACTGCCGGCCCACAAAGTGACCGAGGAGATCGCTCGCCTGCGACATTCCACCCCAGGCGTGTCGTTGATCTCTCCCCCTCCGCACCACGATATCTACTCGATCGAGGACCTGGCCCAACTGATCTACGACCTGAAGAGCGCCAGTCCCGGCGTCAAGGTGTCGGTGAAGCTGGTTTCCGAGGTCGGCGTGGGCACGGTGGCCGCCGGCGTGGCCAAAGGCAATGCCGACGAAGTGCTCATCAGCGGCCACGATGGCGGCACCGGCGCCAGTCCGCTGAGCTCGATCAAGCACGCCGGCATCCCCTGGGAAATCGGCCTGGCGGAAACCCAACAAACGCTGGTGCTCAACGGCCTGCGCGACCGGATCCTGGTCCAAGCCGACGGCCAGATGAAAACCGGCCGCGACGTGGTGATTGCCGCCCTGTTGGGCGCCGAGCGTTTTGGCTTCGGAACCTCGGCCCTGGTTTCGCTGGGCTGCCTGCTGATGCGCAAGTGCCATCTCGGCGCCTGTCCGGTGGGAATCGCCACCCAGGACGAAAAGCTCCGCCGGCGGTTTGCCGGAAAGCCGGAATATCTGACCCGACTACTGACCTTCGTGGCCGAGGAGGCCCGCGAGATCATGGCCCAGCTCGGCTTCCGGCGGTTCGACGAGATGATCGGCCGCGTCGAGCGCCTGAGCTGCCGCAAGGCGATCGATCACTGGAAGGCCGCGGGGTTGGATTTTTCAGCCGTGCTCATGCCGCCGGAGCGCTCGAACGGCTGCCCGCTGCGGTGCGTGCGGCCGCAGACCGACTCCCGCAAGGACCATCTCGACTTGACGCTTCTCGAAAAGCTCGAGCAGAGCATTGAGACCAAGCGTCCGACCAGGCTCGACCTGCCGATTCGCAACGTGCATCGCGCGGTGGGGGCGACCGTCAGCCACCGGATCACCAAACGCTGGGGCAGCCGCGGGCTGCCGGACGGAACCATTGAAATCACCTTCCGCGGCTCGGCCGGCCAAAGCTTCGGGGCCTTCCTGGCCCCGGGGGTCACTTTTCAGTTGATCGGCGACGCCAACGATTACTTGGGCAAGGGGCTCTCCGGAGGGCGGATTATCGTGCAAACCCCGCCCCATTCGCCCTTCGACCCCAGCACCAACGTGATCGTCGGCAACACCCTATTGTACGGCGCCACCGCCGGCGAGGTCTTTGTCAACGGCCTGGCCGGCGAGCGGTTTGCCGTCCGCAACAGCGGGGCGGTGGCGGTGGTCGAGGGCGTGGGCGACCACGGCTGCGAATATATGACCGGCGGCGCGGTGGTGGTGATCGGTCGCACCGGCCGCAACTTCGCCGCCGGCATGAGCGGCGGCGTCGCCTATGTGTTCGACGAACACCAACTGTTCGACACCCTCTGCAATCTCGACACAGTGGACCTCGAATCCATCTATCATGACGACGATCAACGGCTGCTCTACGACCTGATTCAGCGCCATTTCCGCTGGACCGGCAGCACGCAGGCCAAATGGATCCTCGACGACTGGCAAGAGATGTCGGGCAAGTTCGTCAAGGTGATGCCGATCGACTATCGCAAGGCGCTGGAACGGCTCCGCGACCGCGAGGGTGTTCGCGCCGAGCAGACGCCGGCCACCGAAGAGGTGTTTCGCGGGTGAGGGGGCAGAGGTCGGAGGTCGGAGGTCAGGGATCAGGGGTTTAGCGGCCGACGGCGCGCCGGCCTTTACGCGGTCAGGAGTCAGAGAACGCTTATGGGCAATCCGACGGGCTTTGTGCAATATCCGCGGGTGGAGGTCGGGCAT
The DNA here is from genome assembly GCA_021784975.1 of Planctomycetota bacterium. Taxonomy (GTDB): domain Bacteria; phylum Planctomycetota; class Planctomycetia; order Pirellulales; family Thermoguttaceae; genus JAJYGU01. Next base: position 5,525 of record JAJYGU010000362.1, on the reverse strand, counting down.
CGGCCGGTGGCGGAACGCATCCGCGACTGGCACGAAATCGACCAGCCGCTGGTGAACCGGGTGCTCAACGAACAGGCCGCCCGCTGCATGGACTGCGGCATTCCGTTCTGCCATGCCGTCGGCTGCCCGGTGAGGAACCGCATTCCCGAGTTCAACGACCTGGTCTATCGCGACCGTTGGCGGGAGGCCTCGGAGAATCTGCATTCCACCAACAATTTCCCGGAGATCACCGGCCGGGTCTGCCCGGCCCCGTGCGAGGCGGCTTGCACCCTGGCGTTGAACGACCGGGCCGTCAACATCAAGCAGATCGAATACCAAATCGCCGAGCGGGCCTTTGCCGAGGGCTGGGTCGCGCATTTGCGTCCCAAGACCAAGACCGGCCGGCGGGTGGCCATCGTGGGATCCGGCCCCTGCGGACTGGCGGCCGCCCAGCAGCTTGCCCGCGCCGGACAAGAGGTGGTGCTGTTCGAGAAGAGCGACCGGCTCGGCGGGCTCTTGCGTTACGGCATTCCCGATTTCAAGCTGGAAAAGCCGGTCCTCGACCGGCGGCTGGAACAGATGGCCGCCGAGGGCGTGCGGTTCGAGCCCAACGTCCAGGTCGGCGTCGATATCTCCGCGGCCGAGCTGCGAGCCCGTTTTGACGCGGTTGTGCTGTGCATGGGGGCCGGCCAGCCGCGCGAGCTCCACGTGCCCGGCGGCGATTTGCCGGGCGTCCATTTCGCCATGGACTTTCTCACCCAGCAGAATCGCCGGGTAAGAAACGATGCCGATGTTGGCCGCGGCCAGCCTGAAATCTCCGCCCGCGACAAGCACGTGATCGTGGTCGGCGGCGGCGACACGGGCAGCGACTGCGTCGGCACCTCGATCCGCCAGCGGGCGGCCTCGGTCACACAACTGGAGATCCTGCCACGGCCGCCCGACGGCTACAATCCTGAGAGCCCGTGGCCCTTCTGGCCGAAGATCATGCGCACCTCGTCTTCGCAGGAAGAAGGCTGCCAGCGGCGCTGGAGCGCCCTGACCAAGGTGCTGGCCGCCGCCGACGGCCGGGTGGCCCAGTTGCACGGCTGCGAGGTCGAATGGATCGCCGGTCCGAAAGGTTGGGAGATGCGCGAACTCGCCGGCACCGAGGTTACGCTACCGGCCGAACTGGTGCTGATCGCCATGGGCTTTGTGCACGTGGTTCATCCGGGCATTGTGGCCGACCTGGGCGTGAAGCTCGACAGTCGCGGCAACGTGGCGGTGGACCGCTGGATGACCAGCGTGCCCGGCGTCTTTGCGGCCGGCGACACGGTCCGCGGGGCGTCGCTGGTGGTCCACGCCATCAACCAAGGCCGCCTCTGCGCGGCCGCTTGCGACCAGTGGCTCCGCAGCCGCGCGTAAGCAACATCTGGTGTGCATCTCGAGGCAGCATGGGGTACGAGGCTGGCGCTTTGTCACCAACTCTCTCCGGATATCCGGATGATATGCCGATGTGTTGGGATTGACAGTGCCATCCTCCGCCGCAAGAATAGCATTGCGCTGCGCAGTTCGGTGCCCGGCGCTAAGCATCCATCAATGCTCATAGGATTGGCCCGAGATGCCAAGAAGACTGCTCGCCCGCTGTCAACCCGATAGCATCCGGGAGTTCCGGGCAGCGGCCCGTCAGCGATTCGATGATGGAATTTCACTCGCCTCTGCCGGGCAGCGAACCGGGGCCATCTACCTGTGGGGCTACACCGCCGAAATGATGCTCAAGGCCGGATATTTTGCGGTCATCGGTTTGGCGGATACTACCATTGTCGCCAGGAGTGACCTGCGCGCGGCGATCAACCGTGGTCGCAGCATGGGAATCGCTTGGCTACACCAGGGCGCGGGCCATAACGTCCGAGCATGGGCCGAGCTGCTAGTAGCTGTTCGCGCCCTGGCACCTGCAACCGCGTTGCCATACTGGCTCGCCGTCGAAGTCCAACGTCGAGGTCAGCGGGTCGGACAATTATGGAACGAAACCCTCCGTTATCGAGAGAACTACGCTTACCTCCACGAGCTACGGCAGGTTCGCGAAGCCACCGGATGGCTACTGGTTAACTCGCATCTCCTGTAGGGTGCCTTATGCCGCGTATCAAGAGAGACTTCGTGGAACCACTGCCAACGACTTCGGGCGATCTCAGCGATCGTCTAGCGGCCGAATTACGTGAAGCCCACGCAACTGGACAACCAGTCATTGACGAGCAAGCCTTTCCAAGCGGGAGAGTCCGGGTTAACGTCATTTGGGACGAATGGGACCGCTTACCGCTCGAGGAGAGAACCGCGGTTATCCTTCGTGCGTACGAAAGTGCGGAGGGACATGCCTACCGTGACAACATCGCCCTAGCCAGCGGGCTGACTTTTCCCGAGGCCTACGCGAGCGGCATGTTGCCGTTTCAAGTATTTCCCGCACTGCGACAAGGCGATCCGGTCACGCCTGAGGAGTGCAATCGGGCGATGATCGCCGAAGGAGCTTCGACCCTGCTCGATTCCAACCGTCCCCAATTGCGTTTCTCCACACAAGACGAAGCCGACGCGGCGATCCGCCGCCTCATCCAGCGTTTGCCGAAGAGCGCTCACGTTTGGGTAAGTACGCGAGAGGTCGGAACAGTCGAGGATTGGATGCAGCGATGATATAGGCGACCGACGCACCATGGCCCGACGCGACTACCTGATGATCGTCTCCGGGCTGCCCCGTAGCGGCACGTCGATGATGATGCGGATGCTCGACGCCGGCGGCATTCCAGCCCTGACCGATCAGGTCCGTGCCGCCGACGAAAGCAATCCGCGCGGCTACTACGAGTATGAGCCGGCCAAGGAGACCAAGAAGGACCCCTCGTGGATCGCGGCGTCCCTTGGTAGGGCGGTTAAGATGGTCCACCTGCTGCTGCTCGACCTGCCGTTGACTTATGCCTACCGAGTGGTGTTCATGCAGCGGGACATCGAGGAGATCATCCAGTCGCAAAACAAAATGCTCGACCGGCTGGGGAAGAACAGCAACGATTTGCCGGCCGGCCGCCTGGCTGCCGTCTATCAGATGCAAATCGAGAACGTGATGCGGCATATCCGCCGCCACGACGAGCAATTCCGTCTGCTGGAAGTCGACTACAACGCCTTGATCCGCGAGCCTGGGCCGCCGGTGGAGAAGGTGAGCCGATTTCTCGACGGCCTCGATGTGACCCAGATGGCGGCGATCATCGACCAAGATCTCTATCGCACCCGAATCGCCAGGTGAAGCCAGAATTCCACCCGGGTGGCCCCGATTGCTTGGCAATCGGGGCGCCGCAAGGCACGAGAGGCCGGCGATGGGGAGGAGAACCTCTTGCGGCTGCGCCGCCCCGATAGCAGATCGATCGGGGCCACCCTCGTGGCACCCGCTACAGTTCCACGCCAAGAGGGCTTTTCAAGGCGTACCCGGCCGCCATCGAGATCACCAGGAACAGCCACACCCAGTGGATGTGAAAGCCGCCCAGAGCAATCGTCGCTGGCGAGTAGGTGACTTCAGCGGCAGCGATCGGCCCGGCCGGCAAGGCGGATTCCACCGGGTAGAGCATGCGATCCACCAGCCGGGTGCTGCGCTGCGGCGAGACGGCACACCGCACCGGCCCCACGTCGATGGTCTTGGTCACGGTCTGTCGGTCCACTTCCAAGCCGACCTTGTAGCGGCCCTCTTTTACCGCCCCGATGCGAAAATCGACCTCTCCGGTCCGCCGAATTCGTAATGCCGGCGTCTCCGCCACCAACCCAGCCGGGACGTGCAAGCTTACGCCAGCCAGTCGATTCATGGCCCCTTCGTCGGCAAACAGTTTCAGCAAGACATGCTCGCCGGGGCGCACGGACCGGTAGCCGTACCGGGCCTGCAATTGCACCATGATTACCAAGACTGGGACCATCAGCACCAGAAAGGCCGGCAGGGTGCAGAGCAGATACTTGCCCGTCTGCCGCATCAGCCGCCCTTCAGCCTTGAGCACGTTGGGCAACTGATCGCGAAAGATCCACACTTCCAGGAGGTGGCCTTTCATGGTCGCCTTCAGCAGGCGAACCCGCTGCTGATTCGAGACCCGGCCAAAAAGCCAAACCAGGACCACACCGGTGGCCACGGAGACCATCGCCAATCCCCAGATGGGCGGCATTCGCCCAAAGGGAGAGAGCACGGCGTCGAAGGCGGCGGTGACGATATGGTTGAAGAGGTCCATGCCCTGCTTAGGAGAGGTATCCCAGCCCTTTGAGCCGCTCCTTGGTGGTCTCCAGGTCGGCCTTGTCGCCCGCCAGCCGATCGACCTCCTTCTCCAGCACGTGGGTAATCAACTCGTCGACCGACGAATAGCCGGCCAGTCGGGCGCACTCGCCGAGCTGCTCATACAGCTCTTTCTCGATCTTGACTTTCACGGTTGCCATGGGTTTTGCCTAGAGGATGACCTTGCCTTCGCTTTCCGGGGGCGGCGGCATGCCGAACTCGGCTAGGATGGTGGGGGCTAGATCTACCAACGACGGTCTTTCCGAGGTGATGGGCCGATTCGACAACAGCACGCCGGGCAGACTCTCCACGTCCATGCAGTGATCGCCGCTCCACTTGTCGTCGTTGTCGGCGACCACTTTGTCTTCGTAGTTGCCCAACACGGTCTTCCACGACGCCCGATATCCCGGGTTAAACCCCAGAATCAAGTCCGGCGCATTCTCCAGATAGGGACCGCGATAGATCTCCTTGGCCTTGTAGACCCGGTGAAATACCGCCTGGCCGGTATCCGGATCCTTGGTGGCTTCAAGCTTGGCGACCAATTGGTCCAGCAGCCGCTCCTGTTCGTGTCCGCGGCGGACGATTCCATTGCGTTCGCGGCCTTCGAGGTTCAGATAGAGACCGTTGATGCCCAAGCCGTAAGCCAGGGTGCGATTCCAATCGGTGGCGGCAAAGGTTTGGTCCGGGCTCCCCGAGCCCGCATCCGTCAACTGGGCGTAGCCCTGTTCCAGCAGCCAGGTGTTTTGGCTGAAGGTGCGGTAGAAGGGGTGAAAGCCGTGGTCGGAAAGGACCAGCAAGGTGGTCTCCTTGTCGGCATGTTCCATGGCCGTGCCCAGTATCGCATCCATCCGAGCATAAAGGTCCTCAATCGTCTTGCCGAACTGTTTGCCGAGCTCTGGCGAGTAGAGCGGGTGCCGCGGATCCATGGCCCGCCAATACATGTGGCTGTTTAGGTCGATGCTGGAGAAATAGAAGAACAGCAGCCCGCGGGTAAACTGCTTCAACAGGTATTGATAGGCCCGCACGTTTTCCTCCAGCACGAACATCGCCTGCTGCAGGTAGTCCTGCTCGTCCAGCACGCCGGCCGACAGGGCCTTGGTGTCTTCGGCGATCCCTTGCGTGTAGAACAGGCCCAAATCGCGGACCAGCGATCGTGAAAAATCCGCCGGAGTGGAAATGGGCAGGGCCGGCTCGGAGGGATCGATATTGACCGGCGACACGTAGAGCTTGAACTTGGGGTGAACTTCCTTCAGGAAGAAGCGGCAGGTGCCGGCCACGTCTTTCA
>JAJYGU010000293.1 GCA_021784975.1 Planctomycetota bacterium | reverse complement strand
GAATGGTTTTAGGATCAGGAGCTGCCCGCGATGTCTCAGTTTCAAGTCTGGCTTCTTCCGCTCTTGATCCTATCGGTCACCACGGCGCTGGCGATTCCGTTGAGCCGTTATCTGGCCTGGATCATGGACGGGCGCTACCGCGGTCCCGCCTTTCTCCGCTGGATCGAGTCCCGCCTGAACACCGGCCCGCAGAGCTGGAGCCAGTATGCCATCGCCATGCTGTTGTTCAACACTTTGATGTTCGTCTTTGGGTTCGTGGTCTTGTCCCTGCAGCGGCAGATGCCGCTCAACCCGGACGGCAAAGGCATGTTGGCGCCCACGACCATCTTCAACTCGGTGATTTCCTTCCTCACCAACACCAACCTGCAACATTATTCCGGCGAGCAGTGCTTCTCCTATTTCAGCCAGTTGTTCTTTGTCTGCTGGAACATGTTCCTCTCGGCCAGTGTGGGCTTCTGCGGCCTGGCGGCGATCATCCGCGGGCTGCGGGGCGATAAGCACATGGGCAACTATTACCTGGACATGTGGCGGGTCTGCGCGTACACCTTCCTGCCTGCCAGCCTGATTATGGGAGTGCTCCTGATGGCAGACGGCGTCCCCCTGACCCTGCAAGCCAGCGCGAAGGTGGCCACCGTCGAGCCCGGCGCGATGGGGCCCGATGCGAACGGCCAAGTCCAGGAGAAACAGGAGATTGCCCGCGGCCCAGTGGCCGCGATCATTCCCATCAAGCACTTGGGCACCAATGGCGGCGGTTTTTTCGGGGCTAATTCGGCGCACCCCTTCGAGAACCCGAGCGCGTGGAGCAATTTCCTCACGGTGATGAACTTCTGCCTGTTCCCCTTCGCGCTGGTGTTGATGTTCGGCCGCATGTTGAAGCAGAGGCGGCATGCGTGGGTGATCTTTGGGGTGATGATGACCATGCTCATCATCTTCATCGGCTGGGCGGTATTCTGGGACAGTTTGCGCCCGAATCCCGCCTTGACCGCACACCCCGCCATCGCCGGACGACCCGCCGTACCCGCCTTGCCGGTGGACCAAAGCCTGGGCAATCTCGAGGGCAAGGAGCTGCGGTTCGGGACTTCCGCCGGGCCGACCTTCGCCGCCGCCACCACCGCAATTGCCTGCGGGTCGGTCGATTGCGCGCACGACAGCCTGAACCCGTTGGCCGGCCTGTCGCCCTTGACCGGCATGTGGCTGAACTGCATCTATGGCGGCAAAGGGGTGGGCATGATCAACTTGCTGTTGTACTTGATTGTCGGCGTCTTTATCGCCGGGCTGATGGTGGGACGCACGCCGGAATACCTCAGCAAGAAGGTCGAGGCCCGTGAAATGAAGCTTGCTATGCTCGCCCTGCTGGTGCACCCGATCATGATCTTGATGCCCGCCGGACTGTTCGCCGCCACCGACTTGGGTGTGAAATCTACGAACAACCCCGGCCCGCATGGGCTCTCGGAAATCGTTTATGAGTTCAGCTCGGCGTCGGCCAACAATGGTTCGGAGTTCGGCGGGTTGAACACCGGCTGGGGGTTGAACGACAACCCCAACCCGGCCCCGTATAGCCGCCCATGGGACATCGCCACCGGCCTGGTGATGCTCTTCAGCCGCTTTATCCCGGTGATTGCCCCGTTGGCGCTGGCCGCCAGCCTGGCGGCGAAGAAGCCGACGCCGTTCACGGTGGGCACGATGCGGACCGACACCTTCACCTTTGGGTGTCTCCTGTTCGGAACGATCATTCTGCTCGGGGCGCTATTATTCCTGCCGGTGGCCGTGCTCGGCCCGGTAGCGGAGCATTTCGGACCGATTCCATTTGGAGGTTAGCACTACAACGCAAGGTTGGGAAGGGGGACTGGCTCCGTCGCCACGCTCGATGGCGCGATGAGGACGAGGTTTACGGCGACGGTGCCTGTCCCCTTTCCCAACGCTTTACGAGACTACGAGACAAGGAACAAGGACATGTCCGGCACGCTCATCCAGGAACCACCCGCCCCAGGCCGCGGCCCGGAGGAACTCAAACTGGCCCGTCGCCACAGTCGCCGGGCCGGGCTGTTCGACCCCGAGCTTCTCAAGGCCGCCTTCAGGCAGTCCCTGGTGATGCTGCGGCCCGACATTCAGTGGAAAAACCCGGTGATGTTCGTAGTCGAGGTGGGAACTGGGCTGACGCTGATCTACACGGTCGCCAAGCTGCTGGGCTATCAAAGCGCGGCCGGGATCGGCTATCTGCTGGCCCTCGATTTCTGGCTCATCTTGACGTTGTTGTTTGCCAATTTCGCCTCGGCCATTGCCGAGGCTCGCGGCAAGTCCCAGGCCGACGCTCTGCGGAAGACCCGCCGCGAGACACCTGCCCGGCGACTGAAACACTACTCCAGGAATGGCAGCGGCGGTTTGGAAGGACGCGGCTGGCAAGTGGAAGCGACCAGCTCCACCGGCCTGCAAAGCGGCGACATCATCCTCATCGAGACCGGCGAGGTGATCCCCAGCGACGGCGAGATCATCGAAGGGGTGGCCTCGATCGACGAATCGGCCATCACCGGCGAATCAGCCCCGGTGATTCGCGAGGCCGGCGGAGACCGCTCCGGCGTTACCGGCGGCACCCGCGTGCTCTCCGACTGGATCATCGTGCAGATCACTGCCTCGCCGGGCACGACCTTTTTGGACCGCATGATCGCCCTGGTTGAGGGCGCCATCCGCCAACGCACCCCCAACGAAATCGCCTTGTCGCTGGTGCTGGCCGCCTTCACCTTGATCTTCTTGATCGTCACCGCCACCCTCTGGCCGTTGGCCTTTAACGCCGAGCAGTACATGTCGGCCTTCACAGGCGGGCCGGTGAAGAGCCTGGGAACCGATGTGCCCACGCTGGTGGCCCTGCTGGTCTGTTTGATTCCCACCACCATCGGCGCCCTGCTGGCGGCCATCGGCATTGCCGGCATGGACCGGGCTCTGCGGGCAAACATCCTGGCCAAGAGCGGCAAGGCGGTGGAAGTGGCCGGCGACGTGGATACGCTGCTGTTGGACAAGACCGGCACCATTACGCTGGGCAACCGCTACGCCACCCGCTTTGTGCCCCTGGGCGACTATTCGGCCGAGCAGCTCGCCTATCTGACCGCGCTGGCCTCGGCCGCCGATGAGACTCCCGAAGGAAAGAGCATCGTCAGCCTGTATCACAAGCTCAACGATGCCCGGCGGATCGACAGCCCGGTCCGAGACGGCAGCCTGCAGGTCCCCACCAACACCCGCTTCGTCCCCTTTTCGGCGCAGAGTCGCATGAGCGGAGTGGACCTGCCCGACGGCCGCACCATCCGCAAGGGCGCCCCGGACGCGGTGGTGTATTACGTGAAGCACGGGCGAGGAACCATTCCCGCCAATCTGGACGAGCAAGTGCGTGCGGTCGCCTCGAAAGGGGCCACTCCATTGCTGGTCGCGGAAGGCAACCGCCTGGCGGGCATGGTGGTGCTGGAAGACGTGCTCAAGCCGGGCATGCGCGACCGTTTCCAACGGCTCCGCCAGATGGGGCTGCGGACGGTTATGATCACCGGCGACAACCCGTTGACCGCGGCGGCCATCGCGACCAACGCCGGAGTTGATGATTTCCTGGCCGAGGCCACCCCCGAGGCCAAGCTGGCCTACATCCGCAAGGAGCAGGCCGAAGGCAAGCTGGTGGCCATGATGGGCGATGGGACCAACGACGCCCCGGCCCTGGCTCAGGCCGACGTGGGAGTGGCCATGAACTCCGGCACGCAGGCGGCCAAGGAGGCCGGCAACATGGTCGACCTCGACAGCGATCCGACCAAACTGATCGAAACTGTCGAAATCGGCAAGCAACTGCTGATGACCCGCGGGGCGCTGACGACCTTTTCCATCGCCAACGACGTGGCCAAGTATTTTGCCATCGTGCCCGCCATGTTTGCCGGCACCGCCGACAAGCCCATGCTGCCGTGGCTGAAGATCGTCGACGTGATGAACCTGCATTCGCCCACCTCGGCTATCCTCTCGGCGGTGATCTTCAACGCCCTCATCATCCCGCTGTTGATCCCGATCGCCCTGAAGGGCGTGCGCTACCGGCCGATCGGCGCCGACGCCCTGTTGCGTCGCAACCTGTTGATTTGGGGCCTGGGCGGGGTGATCGCGCCCTTTGTGGGCATCAAGCTGATTGACATGATCCTGGTGGCACTACATCTGGTATAAGAACATGACTGCTCATTTACGTGCGTGTCTGTGGCTGCTGGTCCTCACGGTACTGCTTTGTTCGGTGCTCTATCCGCTGGTGCTTTACGGCATCGCGCAGACGGTTTTCCGCAACCAGGCCGACGGCAGCCTGATTGCCGATGCCAGAGGCCGACTCGTTGGATCGGGGCTCATCGCCCAGCCCTTCACGGCCGACGAATATTTTCAGCCGCGGCCCTCGGCAGTCTCTTACAACGCGGCCGCCTCGGGGGCCTCGAACTGGGCCGCCAGCAATTACCTGCTTCGCGATCGCGTGGCTCAGCAGCTCGGGCCGATCGCGAAGTACCGCAGCGGCGTCAAGGCCGGCCAACTGGTCGGCCCCGATCTCGAACGCTGGTTCCAAAAGGACCGCTACGCCGACAAGTCGGGCATTGTCGCCCAGTGGGCGGCCCTGCACCCGACCGTAGCCCAGAACTGGGTCAAGGCCGACAAGCTGCGCGGCGAGTATGTCGCCGCCTGGCAGAAGGCGCACTCACAGGAAGTGGCCCAGTGGGTCAGGGACAATCCCGATACGCCGGAGCCGAAGCCGGAAGACCTGGCCGTGCCGTTCTTCACCAGCTTCTCGAAAGACCATCCCGGCATGTTCCCCAGCGCCGTCGTAACCCGAAGCGTCAGCAAGGGGCCGCGTACGGAAGACAAAGTAACCCGAAACGTCAGCGAGGGGCCGGTTGCGGAACACAACACGGCCGAGGGGAAGACCACCAAGCAGATCGAGCCGGTCAAAGCAGGCGCCGGCATCCAGGCGGTCTTCTTCGATCTGTGGCTACAGGCCCATCCCGACGCGGACCTGGCCCCGGTGCCCGCCGACATGGTGATGGCCTCCGGCTCGGGCCTCGATCCTCACATTACGCTCGGCAACGCTTTGTGGCAGTTGGACCGGGTGGCGGCCGCCTGGGCGAAGAAGACCGGCCGCGACCAGGACACGATCCGCGGCGAAATCGAGAAGCTGCTGCGCCAGATGAGTTTTGCCCCGCTGGCCGGGCTGGTGGGCGTGCCGCTGGTGAACGTGTTGGAGGTCAATCTTGCCCTTCGCGAGCGCTATGGAAAAGCCCGAGAGTAAGGGGGAACCAAGGAAACAGCCGGCAAATCCGGAAAACATGGGAAACGCCACCCACCACGTATCTTATCTGGATTTGGTGACCGTTGCGTTTTTCTTTCGTCACGTTCTTCTTCCCGGTCCTCTTTCTCTCCGGGAGAGGGTGAGGGTGAGGGCGAATCATCCTCTCCGTTCCAATTGGAAATGCTCCGGAAATCGCCGCCGTGCCTCCCGCCTCCCGTAACCGGAC
>JAJYGU010000091.1 GCA_021784975.1 Planctomycetota bacterium | reverse complement strand
GTGCCGCGAACCCGAGCATCGTTGCGTCATGACCGATCCCCTTGATGCGAACGTCCCCACGTTTCAGAAAAGCCAACGGCGCTGAACCTAACGCCTGGCAAGACAATAGTCAAGCAGTTTTGCTGCAAATCTCGGCGGGTTTGCCACCCACCCGAATGTGTCCCAGGCAGGCTTGCCGCCCTCTCTAGAAGTCGGGTGACATCCGCGTCGAGACGGGGTAGACTCGAGTGATGGAACCAACCAACGAAGCCAAATTCTTTCAAACCGTGCTCCGCTGCGTGGCCGACGGGGTGTTTACCGTCGACCGCCAATGGCGAATCACCTCGTTCAACAACGCGGCCGAGCGGATTACGGGCGTGGCAGCCGAGCGAGCCATCGGTCAGAAGTGCTCCGAGGTATTTCACGCCGACATCTGCGAGAAGGGGTGCGCCATCCGGCAAACCCTCGACACCGGCCGCGAGGTCATCGACCAGCCGGCCCGAATCATCAATCAACGGGGCAAGTCCATCCCCATCAGTGTCAGCAGCGCCGTGCTCCGCGCCGAGGACGGCACCCTGATGGGCGCGGTCGAAACCTTCCGCGACCTCTCGACTATCGAGCAGCTTCGGCGGGAGATTCAAAACCAATACACCTTCGAGGACATCATCGGCAAGAGCGAGGCCTTCCAGAAAATCTTCGCTATCCTGCCGGACGTGGCCGCCAGCGAAAGCACCGTGTTGATCGAGGGACCGAGTGGCTCGGGCAAGGAGTTGCTGGCCCGGGCGATCCACAACCTCAGCCCGCGCCGCAAACGGCCCTACGTCGTAGTCAACTGCGGCACCCTGCCGGCCAACTTGGTCGAGTCCGAGTTGTTCGGCTACCTTCAGGGCGCCTTTACCGACGCCAAGAAGGACAAGCCCGGCCGGATCACCCGCGCGGAAGGCGGAACGATTTTTTTTGATGAGATCGGCGACCTACGCCCCGAGACTCAGGTCAAGCTGTTGCGGCTGTTGCAAGAACGGGAATATGAGCCGCTGGGGGGCGTGGAGGCCAGACACGCGAATGTCCGGGTGGTGGCCGCGACCAATAAGAGGCTGTCGGACCTGGTAAGCCGGGGCCAGTTTCGCGACGATCTCTACTTTCGGCTGGCAGTGGTGCGGTTGACGGTTCCACCCTTGGTCGAGCGGCGCGAAGACATCCCGTTTCTGATCGACCACTTCATCGAGCGCTTCAACGCCAAGCAGGGCAAGCGAATCCAGGGCGTGACCCCGGAGGTCATGGAGATCCTCATGCGTCACGATTTCCCCGGCAATGCCCGCGAGTTGGCCAACCTGATCGAATACTGCTTTGTGCTCTGTCGCAACGGGATGATCGACGTGCGACACCTGCCGGAGGACTTTCTGGCCAAAGTCCATCCCGGGATTGCTGTCCGGAAAGTCGACGCCATGCTGCCGTTGCAAGCCAGCGAGGCCAACGCGATCCGCGCGGCCCTGGCTCGCTGTGGAGGCCATCAGGGGCAGGCGGCGGCGGAATTGGGGATTAGCCGCACCACCCTCTGGAGGAAGATGAGCAGGTACGGCATTCCGAAGGTGGCCCCCTCGCTCGATACAGAGGGTGTTTCACTGCTGAAATAGTGAAACACGCCGTGGGTTTCATTTGTGGAACAACGGCGGATCGGCCATCCTTCGGACTCGGCTGCCAACTCCTTGGACGCCAAGATCTTATCCACCGTGGCCCAGATTCTCTTCTTACGGCCCGCCATCTGCTATGGAGGAGACCGGCAAGTGAATGAGGTCTGCGGGTGAAAGTTGCCATTCCAAGAATGGGAGAATCGGTCGCGCCCTGCTTCGAGTATTGCGCCACCATGGCCATCTTCACCGTCGCCGGCGGCACGGTCACCGATCAAATCGACTTCCCGCTCTCCAGCCAGGACCCCTTCGATCGGGTGCGTCTGCTCCGCGACCAACAGGTCGACACGATCATCTGCGGTGGGATGCAGGGCATGTATGAAGACGTGTTGCGGACCAGCGGTTTCCGGGTGATCTCCTGGGTTTCGGGGTCGGTGGATCATCTGCTGGCCCTGTTTCTTCGCGGGCAGTTGGTTCCAGGAAGAGATCGCCCTGGTGCGGCCGGCACGCACCTTCCCCGCACCAACAGCAGGCAGGAGCATTGACCGGTGGCACGCTCGGGAAAATACAGCTATCAGGTGGAGCCGAAGGCCCTGGAGGTGACCGATCGCCCGAGGAAGTTCCTCGAAGCGTTTGCGGCCGTGCTCAAGTTTGGCAATTACCATCTCGCGCTGGACACCTATGCCAGTCTCAGCGCGAAGTGTGGGCGGTGCGTGTCCTCGTGTCAGCTTTACGAAACCACCCGGGAGCCGCGGGACATCCCGTGCCATCGCTCGGAATTGCTGTTGCGCGTGTATCGCCGCTATTTCACCCGCGCCGGGGTCATGAAGGCCCGGCTTTTCGGCGGCTTCACGCTCACCGACCAGTATCTGGACGAAATGGCCGAGGCCTACTACCGCTGTACAGCCTGCCGGCGGTGCAAGGCTGCCTGCCCGCTGGGAATCGACCACGGGCTGGTGACCCACCTGGCGCGTTGGCTGTTGGCCGAAATCGACTTGATCCCCAAGGCCTTGCTGGTGGCGGTGCGCGAGCAGCTCGAAGGCGTCGGCAATACCTCGGCCATTCCGGTCCCGGGGCTGAGGGACACCTGCGAGTTCCTGGAAGAGGAACTTCAAGAGATGTTCGGCGTCGAAATCAAGTTTCCTTTCGACGTGGAGCAGTCCGAGTACGTCTTCTTCCCGGCAGTGTCCGACTATCTGCTGGAGGCCGACACGCTCATGGGAAACGCCTTGATGATGCACGTCACCGGCGGTTCGTGGACCATTGGCACCGGCAACTACGACGGCATCAACTACGGGCTGTTCTACAGCGACCGTATGATGGAGCGGATCGTGCGCAAGGTGATCGCCGAGGTTCGCCGGCTCAAGGGGCGGAAGGTGTTGGTGGGCGAATGTGGCCACGCGACCCGCTCGGCATGGTTCATTCCCACCTTCGGCGGCCCGGACGCCCCGCCGGTGGTCAACTGCATCCAATACGCCCACCGGATGCTCGAAGCCGGCAAGCTCCCCTTGAAGGCCGAGCGGATCGAGGGGCGGGTCACTTACCATGACCCCTGCAACATTGCCCGCAACGGCCGGATCACCGAGGAGCCCCGCGAGATCCTCAAAGCCATTTGCCGCGACTTCGTGGAGATGACTCCCAACCGTAGCGAGAACCTTTGTTGCGGAGGTGGAGGGGGAACCGTGTCGATCGACGAAATTCGCCCCTTCCGCACCGGGTTGATGGGCAAACGCAAGGCCGACCAGATTCGGGCCACCGGCGCCAAGTATGTGGTGGCTCCGTGCGCCAACTGCAAGAAACAGCTCCGGGAAGTGTGCGAGGACAACGGCCTGGACGAGGTGGAAGTTGTGGGCTTGCACGACCTGCTGCTGAAGGTGATCGACGTGAAGGGTCCGCCGACAGCCCCTGCCGAACAGTCACAGTCGGAGGTAGGTCAGGCTTCCTGGCCTGACAACGAGTACGACACGCAGAGGTAGGTCAGGCTTCCTAGCCTGACATTGAGTGAGCGGGAAAGCCCGGCACCAATAGAATACGGAGAAACGGATGGAAGCTTGGCTTGCGTGGGCGCGTGGTCCGATGTTCTGGGCGGCCCTGACCTTCATGATCTTAGGGCTGGCCCGCCGGCTGGCGATCACCATTTGGGAGATCGCGCGGGCCTGGCTTCGCGCGGGCGACAAGGAAGTGGTTTCGCGGCGGCTGCTGGCCGCCACCTTGAAGTGGCTGATTCCGACCGACCGTTTAGGCAATCGGCCGCTGTTTGGCCTGACCACCTTGGTGTTCCACGTTTCCGTGATCCTGGTGCCGTTGTTCCTGGCGGGACACATCGCACTTTGGGGGCCGGCAGTGGGCTTCGCCTGGCCGGCCCTGCCCAACTCTCTGGCAACCTTGCTGACCGTAGCCGCCATCGTGACCGCCCTGGCGCTGGTGATCGAGCGGATGGCGTCGCCCGACGCCCGAGTCCTAAGCCGGTTCCAAGACTATGCCTTGCCGCTGGTGGTGGCCGTCCCCTTCATTTCGGGGCTCTTGGTCATGCACCCGAGATTGAACCCGTTTGCTTATGAAGCGACGTTACTTACCCACGTGATGAGCGCCAATCTGGTTCTGGTGCTGGCGCCAATCACCAAGCTCAGCCACATGGTCTTGCTGCCGGCCACGCAACTGGTGTCCGAGTTGGCGTGGCATTTTCCGCCGGACGCGGGAAGCAAGGTGGGCGTAGCGCTCGGGAAGGAGGGCGAGCCGATATGAACTCGCAACCGGCGATGCTCATTGACACCACGCTCTGCACCGGCTGCCAGCGGTGCGTCAAGGCGTGCAAGCGAGTGAATGGCTTGAGGCCCGATCGGCCTTGGCGCGAGCAGGCGACGATCGATGGTCTTTCGGCCACCCGCTTCTCGACGATTCTCCGCCGGCCGGAGGACCATTTCGTCAAGCAGCAGTGCCGCCACTGTCTTGAGCCGGCCTGCGTGAGTGCCTGCCTGGTGGGGGCCATGCAGAAGACCCCCGAGGGACCGGTGATCTACGACGGCCAGCGGTGCATGGGCTGCCGTTACTGCATGGTGGCCTGTCCCTTTGGCATCCCGCGCTACCAGTGGGACCGGGCGGTGCCTTACGTTCGCAAGTGTACGTTGTGCTATCCGCGGCTTAAGGAGGGCAAGTTGCCGGCCTGCGTGGAAGCCTGCCCGCAGAAGGCAGCCATCTTCGGCGATCGGGCGGAATTGCTGGCGGAAGCCCATCGCCGCTTGCGGGCCAGTCCTGGCAAGTACGTTCCAATCGTCAACGGCGAGCACGAGGTGGGGGGCACCTCGGTGCTCTACATCTCCGATATTCCCTTGGACTTCCTCGCCTGGAAGCCGGAATTGGACGGCCAGCCGCTGCCCCAACGGAGTTGGGCCGCGTTGAAAGAAGTGCCGCCGATCATCCTGTTGATGGGGGGGCTGATGGCCGGGACGAACTGGATCATCGGCCGCCGCATGAAACTAGCCGCGGAGGCAGAAAGTAGTCGTCACGCTCCGCGTGACGGTCGCCCTCTCGCGGAGCGAGAGGAGCACACTGGGAAATCCGAAATTCCAAGCACCAAATCCCAGACAAATTCAAAAGAGGAGAAATCCCAATGACGCAAACGAGCGGCAGTTTTTGAAGCTTTGATTTTCTGATTTTGAATTTGTTTGGGAATTGGCTTTTCGTGCTTGGTATTTTGTGCATCAAAGGGACACGATGATTGACCGACTATCAGTGCTGAAGACGACCCTTTGGGCCTTGGTGGGCGTGTTGGCGGCGGTCACCGTGGTGCGATTCTTCCGCGGCTTAGGCGCGGTAACCAATCTCTCCGACGCCACTCCCTGGGGCCTCTGGATCGGCTTCGACGTGATGGCCGGCGTGGCCCTGGCGGCGGGCGGCTTCGTGCTGGCCGCCACCGTCTACATCTTTGACTTGGAAGATTACCGGCCCTT
>JAJYGU010000426.1 GCA_021784975.1 Planctomycetota bacterium | reverse complement strand
GGCCTGTTCCTGGCGGGCCGAGGCGGCCACTTGCCGCAACAGGCTTGCCAGGCGCGCATCCGGCGGCGGATAGCTCAGCCTCCAATCGTCGTCGATCAGCTCGTAGCCAAAGTCGAATCCCCACGACTTCATGGCCTCGCGGGCCGCGTAATAGGCGGCAATCCCTTCTGGGCGGACCAACAGCAAGGGATAGGGCTCGCCGGCTTTCATGTCGAACTCGTGGTGCGAGAGCATGTACTCGCGGGCGGCGCGGAGTACGGCCGCCAAGGGATTGCCCGGTCCCAACGGGCCCTCAAAATCAGTATCGACCAGTTCGATCCCTTCTGGCTGCACGACGACCGCCTCGCGGCGGCATTCGAGATAGATGGGCCGGCGATGCGTCTGATTGGGGCCCTGATAAGGCACCACCGAATAGCAACGATTCCGCTGGGCGGCGGTGCGACGGGTCTCGGCCAGATCCCTCTCGGCCATTGCGATCTTCGCCTGCGTATGCTTAAGCTCTTCCCCAATCTCAGCTCGCTGCCGACTGTCGGCCGCCCCTAACCGCTGGAAATCGTCGATGGTTTGCTTGTAGCGGGCAAGCTGATCGCGCAGTCGACGGGCATGGTCTTCGATGTGGCCCAGCTCCAACCGCGCGTCGGAAAGTTGACTCTCGGTGGTGCGGCGCGAGGTCTTCAACTGCTCGATCCGCCACCGGGCCATCTCCTGTACCGTCTGCACTCGCGAATTGGCTTCCGAAGCCTTGGCCAAGGCTTCCGACTCAGCCTGCAACCGGGCAGTCCGGGTAATGGCCAGCAACAAGGGCACCAGCGCCCCCATGGTGCAAATCAGCACCGCCAGAAAGGGAAACAGCGAGATGCCGGGGCCGGAAGAGGCTCGGAGTCGCGGTGAATGGCGCGAGGTGGCTTTCATGCCGCTTGGGCCGTCCGGCGGGGAGCCTCCAATTTGATCGACGGCGCGCCGGCCGGGGCTTCCGCCAATCGGGCCCCGAACAGATTGAGTGCCGCCGCCAGGCTCAACACGGTCTGCTCGAAATGCTTTGCCCCGGCCAGGGTGGCAAGGTTGCGATTGAGCGCGTCTTCCAGCCGGTTGACTTCGCCAGTGGCCTCCACCGCCCGCTGCAACAGCTCGGCCTGCCGGCCGATCTCTTGCTGCAATCCGCTGATTAACTGGAGGCCCTGGACTTGCAGTTGCCGCGTTTCGTCCCATTGCTGGCGGCCGCGCTCGGCGTTGGCCTGCTCGGCCGCGGCCAGGTGTTGAGCGAAGGTCTTCAGACTGTCTCCCAGTCCGGATGAGAGCGACGCCTGCAAACGCTCGCCGGCCGCATTGGCCATCTGCGTCCAACGGCCGGCGGCCGTGTCCATCGAGGCCTGCCACAGCTCGGCCTGCCGCTCGACCAACGCCTCGGCGGCCTGCAACATAGTCTCCGCCATGCGACGAACGGCCAGCAGTTGGCCGTCTGCCCCGGCCGGCATCGGCGAAAAGCGGCCAGCCAGTTCTTCGGCCACACGCTGGTCGACCCGATCGAGCAAGGCATTCTCCGCTTGCTCTACGTAGAAATGGACAAACATCAACACCATGGATTGCGTCAGGGCCAAAGCCGTGGTGTCGAACTTCAGTCCCAGCCCGTTCAAGACTTGCAGCATGGATTGGTCCGGCGCCTTCAGATCGACGGCGTTCAGGGCCATGGTAATGCCAATTACCGTGCCTAAGAAACCGAGGATCGGAATTGCCCAGACAATCACCCGGAACAATCCGTAGCTGGCCTGAGCCCGAGAGAAATCCAGGTCGGCCAGATATCTCAACTCTTCGTCAAGCGTAGCCGCGGAGCCGCGGCTGCGGACGTGCTCGAGGGCCGCGCGCACGCGGGTGACGAAGTAGTTGCTTTGCTGCGCCGCGGGCAATCGTTCGAGCCGCCCCAACAGGGTTTCGCAGTTCTCGCCGGCCTGTCCCGAACTCGGCGCCGGTCCGAGCAGCTTCTTTGACAGCCCGGTTCGCTGGGCAAAGACATCAAACAGCTTTACCAGCAGTGCCGCCAGTCCCACGGAAAACAACGCGGTTTCCATGTATTCGACGGGGTGGTGGGTGAAATACCTCTCCACCACGAGATAGCCCAGCGGTCCGCCATGCACCAGGCTGTAGAAGCCCACGCAGCCCAAGGAACCCCACAAAAAGGGTGATTTGAACAGGGCATGAAAGGATGGATTGCGGGCTTTTCTCATGGACATCCACCAGTTTGTGCCGCGGATGCACAATGCCTGAATTCTGAGGCATCGTTAAATTCGACGCAATCAACACAAATTGATGAGTCGAAAAGTCACGAGGGGGTGAATGTAACGAACCTTGCGACTCTAGGAAAGACCGATGTGCGGAGCGAAAGCCGAAAGCGGAAAGCCGAATGCCGAAAAGCTCAGTTTTTCGCTTCCGCTTTCAGTGCTCGGCCCTCTTGAAATTCCCCGGCAATTCCTCTAAAAGGGTAATAGCGAAGCCGAAGTGGCGGAACTGGCAGACGCGCTAGGTTCAGGACCTAGTGCCCGTTAAGGGCGTGCAGGTTCAAGTCCTGTCTTCGGCACCTTATACAGCAAGGACTTACGTCAATCCGACGCGAGTCCTTTTTTTGTGCCCTTTCAGATATTGGGGTCATTTTGGGGTCGCGACTGGGTTTGCGTTGGAGTTGCGTCGCTGGTGTGGGAATGGGCAAAACCGTTACCCTGAACCTCGGCCACACTCCACCCGGGAGAGCCCCAAATGTCACACTTGGAACAACGCGGAACTGGACAGTATCACCTGGTTTTTCGATTCGGCGGCCGACGCTTCAAGAAAGCGCTCAAAACCACCCAAACGGATGTCGCCGACGCGGCCCGAGTCCGGCTCGATGAGAACCTGCGGCTGGTGGCCGCCGGCCGACTCGTCATCCCCGAAACAGCGGATATCCCGACCTTTCTGCTTTCCGATGGCAAGCTGAACGGGAAACCGTCGCTGCCCACTCCTCTCACGCTGGGCAACCTCTTCCAGCAATATCTGGACCAGTTGCCCGATGGCAGCATGGAAACAAATTCCCTGTACACAGCCAAGATTCATATGGCCCACTTTGAGCGGGTGCTTGGCAAGGGTTACTTCATTCGCGGCCTCAGCCTGGACGATCTTCAAGGCTACGTCCAGCAACGGGGGAAAGAGAAAGGGCGACGCAAGCGACGGCTAAGCCCCACGACCATGCGAAAGGAATTGAGCACGCTGAGCGCGATTTGGAGTTGGGCACGGGCTACCGGCCGCGTGGACGGCCCGTTTCCCAACAAAGGGCTCCGTTTCCCTAAGACGAACGAAAAGCCGCCGTTCCAAACCCGGGAAGAAATCAACCGCCAGATTGCCAAGGGCGGCCTGTCGGAATTGGAACGAGAGGCGCTTTGGGATTGCCTCTACCTGACCCCCGCCGACTTGGACAAGGTGCTGGCCGTGGTCAAGGCCGGCGCTGACCAGCCAAGCGCCTACCCGATGGTTTTGATGGCCGCTCATACGGGAGCACGCCGAAGCGAAATCCTCCGATCGCAAGTTCAGGACTTCGATCTGGAATCGAATATCGTGGTCATCCACGAAAAGAAACGGGCGAAGGGACGTAGGACGACGCGGGTTGTGCCGCTGTCGCCGCTGTTGGCAAGGACCATTGGCGACTGGCTCAAGAGACACACCGGCTGCAAGTACACGTTTTGTCGGCCACTGACAGCGTCGGAAGGCGGCAAGCCGGGCGAATACACGGCCATCTCCGTCGATCAAGCCACGGACTTGCTGCGGCACAGTCTGGCTGGGACCGCTTGGGCGAAGATCCGTGGCTGGCACGTGTTCCGTCACAGCTTCATCAGCAACTGTGCGTCAAAGGGAATCGACCAGCGGATGATAGACGCCTGGTCTGGGCATCAGACTGAAGAAATGCGGCGGCGGTACACCCATCTATTCCCGGATTCCCAACAGGATGCAATGCGGGCCCTGTTCGCCGTGTCAGTCCAAGGGCAACAGGCCCTCGTTGCGAATCCGGGTTAATTCCTGATGGGAGACAATCCACTCCTTGGCCCTGCCACGGCCACAGGGCCTTTTTTCGGCATACACCCGCCCCAGCCGGCACCACTCACGAACGGTGAACTCGGCCTTGCCGAGAATCTGCGCTACCTCCCCAGTGGTATAATAGTCCTTGATCGTCTGCTGCTCGACGAACGACTGAAGAAGCTGCTCGATGCGGTCCATGCGTTCCAGCAGAATCTGCAATGGCGGATCGTGCGTCGGGCACTCCACCGATGGAGACCGCGCGACTGAATTGTGCATGGCAACACCTACTCTCGATTCAAGGCGATCCACGTTGGTAATTCTTCGTCGCCGTTACCTCGGACGGCGGTATCGTCCCACCGGCGCAATCTACTTTGTCCCACGTTGTCGGCGGACAACACGCCATTGCTCGGCTGACGTGCGTCGGCGGGTTACTCCTGTGCTCCGCGAACAGAAGCCGTCATTGGGCGGCAGCCCTTTCACGTTCCGCGGCCTGTCGAAGCTTTGCTTCGATCCGTTCGAACAGATGTTCTTTGCACAGGACACCGGTGAAGGTGCCATCCTTGAACTTCGCCTCCACGACGTGGGCGGTTAGCCCGCAGAGGAAGCACGGCTTATCTGAAGGCTTGATAGTAACCATGAGAATGCTCCTTTTGCTGAGAGATCACAACGTTGAGGGGGACCGTTGGCATCTTTGCCAGCATCCCACAATAAGGTACCGCTACTGCGATTGAGCCGAAGATTGACGGGAGAGCTCTTGGATTTCGGTCCAGATCTCCCCCCGACACCCGATCAGCAATTGGTCGTCAAACTCCTTGACTCCACGGCGCGCAGCTAGACAAATCTTCCGTGCCAACTGCCGTTGCGACTTCGCCAGTTCCTCGTGCGGCAAGGGGAGCTGGTTATTTCGGAGCACCGAACACGCGTAACGTTCCACTTGTAAGTCACGCATGTACGTTGGCGTCACATCATGGAAGACGATGCGTCCGCACTGCCGAGCCACAACATACAGATGACGGGGCGTCGTCGGGGTCGGCACAATGATCTTTTTGGATTTCGGATACGCACGGCCGTGCAACCCGTCGTCATGGAAAACCCACTCCTTCACACCGGCAGCACGAATAGTGCGCATGGCGATCTTGCGAAGGCGCTTGTGCTCTTGTCGCCGAAGAGACTCGATACGCGATGGCGAGCCCATGACTGATGGGTCGAGCATGGAACGTAACTCTTCCGTGGTGAACATAACCTCGCTCCTCTTGTTGGAACCTCGTGATGAAAAAGCACCGGTACATGAGTACCGGGTGCAACAATCCCATTTCATGTAGGGATGAACGAAAGAACGATTTTCAACTCCTCCGGCGACAACGTGTCGGGCTCCGTTCCATCGGGCACGATCACTGCGCGAACGAATGCCTCGCGAGCCAACCTCGCGCCTGCCGAGCCCATGCCACTCTGGCCCGCCTCGTCGCCGTCAAAGAACAAGACGATCGGACGGCCGGTGGCTTGTAGGATGGCGGCCTGTTCGTC
>JAJYGU010000503.1 GCA_021784975.1 Planctomycetota bacterium | reverse complement strand
AAGGGCCCGATCCGGCGGATGAGACCTACTCAATTCGGCGCGATTAGTCCGTGGCGGATGGCGCATTGCACCAGGTCGGCGGTAGAGTTCAAGCCGAGCAGGCTGGTGATCTGGGCCTTATGGTTCTCGGCCGTCCGCACCGAGATTTTCAGAATCCTGGCCACTTCCTTGGCCGAGCGGCCCTCGGCAAAGAGCTGGAGGACTTGCCGTTGCCGCGGGGTGAGCCGGACGTCCTTGTCAAACCCGGCGGTCCGCGAGTCGGGCATATTTTGGACCAGCTCCGCCAGGGCCGGCGTCAAATAACTCCTTCCGGCCAGGGCTTCGCGAATGGCGGTCACCAGTTCGGAACTGGCCGAGTGTTTGACCACGAAGCCGGAGGCCCCGGCCCGCACCGCCCGGGCCGCATACAGGGCGTCCTTGTGCATGGTCAGGAAAACCACCTTGGCCTGGCAGCCCGCCTGGCGAAGCTGTTCCACGGCGTCCAGCCCGTTGAGCTGCGGCATGGAAATGTCAGCCACGATGACCTCCGGGCGGAGCCGTTGGGCGGCTTCCACCAGTTGCCGGCCATTCTCGACAATCTCCACCAGCTCGAACTCCGGCTCCAGCAGGCTCCGCAGCCCTTCGGCGAGCATGCGATGGTCATCGGCCATGAGGATGCGGGGGCGGCTCATGCCTCGTCCTCCACCAGCGGAATGCGAACGCCGATGCAGGTCCCCTGGCCGGGCGCCGAGCGGACGTCGATTTCGCCGCCGACCAGGCGGACACGTTCTTCCATGCTGGCCAGTCCCAGGCCGGGCTGACCGCGGGCCGACACCGGGTCGAACCCGCAACCAAAGTCCCGCACCTCCAGGTTCACAAACTCGAGATCCGCGTTCAAGGTGATCTCCACGCGATCGGTCCGGGAATGTTTGGCAATGTTCCGCAGGGCCTCTTGGGCGATGCGGTAAAGGCACAAGGCGGCGTCTTTGGGAAGGCTGTCGGGCAGGCGGCCGGCATGGTAATCGACCACCATCGTTTCGCGCTCGGCCAGCCGATGGCACTCCGAGCGGATGGCGTCTTCCAGCCCCAGATCGTCGAGGATGGCCGGATGAAGCTGCCGGGAAATGCGGTGGACGTCGTCGGACAAGACAATCAGTTCCGCCTTCAGGCCGGCAATGGTTTCCCGCGACACGTCGCAGGGCGGCAAGTGCTGCTCCACCTTGCCGGCCTCGATCGCGGTGCTGGCCAGCCGCTGCGAGATGTCGTCGTGCATCTCGCGGGCCAGCCGTTTCCGCTCGTCCTCTTGGGCCGTCAGCAATCGTCCGGCGAGCTGGCGGGCCTCGTTCCGGCTGGCCGACAAAGCCGCGTCGGCGCGGGCCTGGGCCAACGCGTTGGCGATCACCTCCGAGATCAATTTCAAGCGGATCAGCACCGTCTGGTTCCAGGGCCGTTGCCGAGTCACTTGGGCGAAGCTCAGGGCGCCAAAAACCGTTCCTTGGCTGGATATGGGAACCGCCACCAGGGCCTTTAACCCGCGGCGGGCAAAGTACTCTCGTTCATGGACGGCGTCTTCGGGCAATTCGGCGGGCGAAGAGACAAGGACCAGGCCGTCCTGGTTGAGCTTGGTCCACAACCCGGGGATCAAGTCCCGCGAAATCACGGCCGGCGGCGCCGCCTGACCCGCACCGGCCCACGAGGCGATGGCTCGCAACTGATCCCCCTCGCTCGACAGCTCATAGATCGTGCCGCGGTCCAACCCCAAATGCTCGGTGATTTGGGCCAGCGCCTGTTCCAGTTCGCCGGGCAGATCTTCCGGGGCGACGTGGACAAACCGCGAGGAAAACTGGGAGAGCATGGCTTCGAACCGCAAGCGATCGGCCAAGGCGTGTTCCGCCTGCGATCGCTTCCTGCGATTGACCAACAGCGAACCGATCAACAGGGATTGCAGCAGGGTCACCGAAACTCCGGCGGTGATGTAGGGCCAATACGCCTCCCACACGGTCGGCTCATGGGCTTCGATGAGGGAGCCGTGCGGCAAGGCCCGATCAGGGATGGCCCATCGTTGGAGTTGCCCTCCGTCGAACACGTAGTGGTCGATCTCGGTAACCACCAGCGGAATGCTGCCCGGATCGGCGCCTTGCACGATCCGGGCGGCGATCTCGCCTGCCCGCATCCCTTGCTCCTCCGCCCCCAAGAAACAGCATCCCACCACGCCTTGGCCCATCACCGTCTCGCAGAGCCCGAAGACCGGGACGCCGGCGGCCGCCGACAGCCGGCGGACCAGGTCGCCGGAAGCGGACTCCCATCCGCCCTCGCGGTCGCGATCCTGGCCCAGGTACAAGAGGACGGTGTCGGCGGGCAATTTCGCCGCCTGAGCACACAAGCGGGCGGCGGGCAGTCCCATCCAGTAAGTGAAATCGAGGGAGGGCCGCTGGACCAAGGCCGCTTGGGCGCCGTCCAGCGCCACCCGGTCGGTCCGCCCGGCCCCGCCGACCACCACTATGTGCCGCATCGCCGGCACCAGGCTTCGGGCCACCTCCACGATTCCCTGAAACGCCCCGCGGTAGAGCACGCCGGTCATGCGAGGAATCTTGGCGAGCCGGTCGTACATGGTCTGGCTGACTGTGCACAGGACTACCGCCGCGCGGGGGAAAAAATCGCGGCAGTGCTGGAGAAACGCCCGGGCAGCCGAGTCGTGAACCAAGATCACCACGTCCGGCCCGGAGGCTCCATACTTTCCCCGCACAAGCTTCAACCAGTCCCCCCGGAAGCGAGGCTGGCTCAGTCTTTCGCAGTCCAGGGTGGCGCTGCCGATGGTGACCGGCTCCGGCAGATGCCACCCCAGCTCCCGCCGAATCCCGCGGTCCCACTGGAGGTTGATGCGGGCGGCATCACGGCTACTGTAGAGAATCAGAATCTGCTTCGGCTTGGCCGGGGCGCCGCCCTGGGCTAATCCGCTCGGCCCCATAAGCGCCCACAGCAAGACAAGAGCAGCTCGTGTTCCGCCAGGCCAAAACTGACAGGTCGAGCGCCGCTGGCTCTGCCGGCGCCGGTCGGCAGCCATGCGGACGCCACCACTGGCGGAGCCAGCGGCGCCCGAGCGACCAGACTCGTCCACCCGGCCTCTGCCGAGCGTTGCGTCGTTGTCGGTCATTGCCAGCCACCCCTGCGGCGATCTCGGGCCGACCGGCCACCGGGACAGTCCCCCCCTAGCGCAGATCATCGACCCACAGAATCTCATCTTACCCTCTCGCCGAAGGGGTGTCACGCGGCGGCAATCGATGAGGGCGGAAGGCGGAGGAGGGGAGGGCGGAGGGGATCAAGGGATGAAGGGATGAGGGAATCCATCCGGCTTTGATCCTCCCTTTTTCATTTTGCAGTTTTCAGTTTGCATTTTCCCCTTGGTTGTGGCCGAAGGCGGCGCCAGGTCCTCTGCATTGCACACCCGCAAAAGCCGTAGAAGAGGGTCAAACGCAGCCAGCCCCCCAACTACTCCAGTTCGACTACCAGCGCCTGGTAGATCTTGAGCTCCTCCACGGTCAGGGCCAGGTGACGGCCGCGGACCGACCATTTCACCGGGCCACAGGAATCGGTCGGGCTGAGCGCCTCCACCCGCTTCACCCCGGTGGCGCGAGGCAACGGCACCCTGATCGACAGGCCTCGATGAACCACCGCTTCTCCTGCCCGGGTCCGATCGTATCCTTTTCCTCCCGCCGGGTCGAGCAGGATCGGCACCCGGTAATTGACGGCATGAACGGCCAGCCGCTCCGGCCGGCCTTGTACGGGCGACAGGTGGTAGGCGTGCAGATAAACGGCGGGGTCGGTCCGCGGCGGGCACCAGCGAAGGGTCATCGCCACTACCGCCTCCAGTCGCTTGATGAACTCCGGGCCGAAGTCCATGCCGCTCCGGCGTTCGGCCCGCCGCGCCTCGTTGAGATAGTCGCTCGCCCGCACGAAGTCGTTGGCCCGCGCCTCCCTCAGACACCACAGATCAGATCGTCGGGCTGGGACGGCGGCGGAACTCAAACGCAGCAGCTTCCCCTGGCCGCAGGCCGCCGCGCAGAATTCCTTGCGGGTGCCGCCAAACTCAGTCAAAGGATCGGTCCGCCGAGGTCGTGCCGCCTTGTCGTCCGTACCGAACGGGTCAATCACCACCAGGTTGCCTCCCTGCCTGGCATAGTTCAATAGCCGCGCGATCTGGGCGTCGTCCAGATAACGGAGCATGGGCGCCAAGAGGACCTCGTAGCTTTGCAAGCCGGGGACTGTCTCGATTTTTGTGGCGGGGACTGTCTCCATTCTTGCGGCGACCACGCCCGGCGTGGTACCCGGCCACAAAAATGGGACTGTCCCCCTCTGCGCACCCGGCTGCCTTCCTCGGTCACGAGGTCAAACGGCACCTGCGCCTCGGCCAGCACCTGCACCAGACGGTGGACCATGGCCAGGTGCGCGGTGTGCTCATAGAAGACCTGGTCGTTCCAGAACAACAGCCCGACGCGTGCCCAAGACGTGCCGCCTTGCCATAGATCGGCGTGTTCGGCGAAGAAACACTCCAGCGTGTTGACGTCGAAGAACATCCCGTCGTAGCCGACGCCTGCCAGTTGGCGGACCACCAGATCGAGATACTCGCGCCAGGCAGGATGGTTGATGCAGGGGCTGTAGTGCAGCACGTCCGGCGGGCCGCCGCCCAGCGGCTCGGCCCTCGATGCCTGGCACCACTGGGCCGGATCGCTGGCCGGCTTCGGACCCAAGCCGAACGCCCGGTAGTCGTCCCAGCGGCCGTAGAAATGGAAGTAAGCCTCGCGCTCCGCGTGAGGAAAACGTCATGCTTCGCATGACAAGTCTGGGTGGCTATAAGCAGTTATCTTACGTGGTGAGGGCGCGCGTCTCAAGAGAAGCCGGCCTGGATCGACCGCGGTGCAGCTCGTAGCAAAGGAACGTCTGGACACGGCCCTCGCGCTCTGCTAGCCTGGAAAGCGTAGGTCATGCACCCCGTGCGGGACGAGGATTAGCGCAGACGCCGAAATCGTCAGGCACGGGGTGCCTGACCTACAGGCTACAGGCGCTTTGGAGGTGACTGGCATCTGGTGGTGCCCCTGGTCTTCAAAACCAGTGTGGGGTCCGCAAGGGTCCCGGGTGGGTTCGATTCCCATTCGCCTCCGCCATTTTGCCGCCGCAAGCGGAGTGGCACCGCCATCCTGGCCGTGGCCGGTCGCGGGCTGGGGGCCGAAGGGGATGGGCACATTTTTCGGCCGCCCGCCGTCCGGCGAGCTCAGTATCGAACAGGCCGAAAAATGAGCCAGTCCCCTGACCGCGGACGCCGAAGGAGAAAGGGATGGGAGGCATGATCCGACGCATCGTTCTGCCGGCGTTGCTGCTCGTGGGCGGCTCGGCCTCCGTCTGGTACGGCGTCTGGCATCACTCGACCCCGGTCTTCTCGGAGCAGGAAAAGCAGGTCACCATTGAAGTCCCCTCGGACCTTCCGCCCCTGCCAGGCGGCAGCGTGCCGTTGGGGTCCCCTTCCGGCAATGAACTGCCCGGCGGGCTGCCGCTTCCCGGCATCAGTCCCTTCGAGGGGCCGCCGGCG
>JAJYGU010000120.1 GCA_021784975.1 Planctomycetota bacterium | reverse complement strand
TCTGGTCCATACGTCGTGGCCGAAGCCGCCTTGGGCATCGAAGTGCCACGAGACGATCTGCCCCCGCTTCGGATCCCAGCCGATGATCTGCCCGCCGGTCAAGGTGGACTCGCCGGCCTTGGTGACCGTGTAGGTGTTCTTGATGAAGTTCCGCTGGGCCATCCACTCGAAGTGGACGCGGAGCGGAAGTTCTTTCGCCTCGGGCCTCCAGTCGCCAATCACCCATTCCAGGTCCTTCAAGTAATCTTCGTTCGAGGCGGGAACGAAGGGGGCGTCGCTTCCGAAGACCATGATCCATTTGCCGTTGCGCTTGCAATGGACCACCGTGTAATGGGCCGCCGTGTCGGCAAGGCCGCCGGGCGACTTGACCCGGGCGACGCCGTTTTCGACGGCCACGTCCGGGGCCAACAACCGTAGCGACTCGATCTTGACGGTCATCATCGCGCCGAGATGCTGTTGGAAGGCGTCGGCGTACAGCTTTTCGATGGCCGGGCGGCCTTGGAAAGATTCGCCGGCTTCGTCGACGTACTCGGCGTCGGGGGCCCACAGGGCGGCAATGGCCTTGGCATCAGCGGCATTAAAGGCCTTGACGTACTGGCCGGCGGTGGCCCGGATCGCCTTTTCCTCGGCCTGGTCTCCCGGTGCGCCCGCGGCGGTTGCTGCTGGGAGGGCTGCCGCCTTCGTGGGCGCCCCATCAGCCGGTTGCCCAACGGCAACCGCCGGCGCCGGGAACCCGGCCAGGCACAGCGCGAATGGGACTTGTCTCAACCCTTGTCTCAACACTTGTCTCAACAACTGGTTCATGGTTGACTCCTGCAAATTGCTACTCGCTTGCCCGGTTGTTCCGTTGGCTTTCCTGTTCCAGGAGCTTGAGGTCGGCGGGCGACAGTTTCGGCCGGTCGATCTTGATGGTCAGCTTGTTGAGCTTCCCGGTGAAGGTGAACGGTACTTGGTAGTCCTCGTCGCATACCGGCGTGCCGGTGTCGGAGCCGATGTCGAACGACTCGTCCCATTGCAGAATAATTGGAAGCGTACGCTCCATCTTCTGCGTGGCGACTTCCTTGCCGTCCACCCTCAATACGCCGGTTCCGCCGCGGCCAATGCCGCTCAGGTTGTTGAAGGCCAGCGTCCCTGGGCCAAGTCCGTCGTACTTGAAGTCGAACTCAAGAATATGCTTGCCCGGCGCGAGGACATCCGGACCTTCCCACCGCACCCGCCTCGCGTCCACCAGGTTCCACAGGAAAACCGGCTTCCCTTTCAACAGATAGAACCCGTAGCCGGCGAACCGGCCCCCCGAGGTCAAGATCATTCCTTCCGCGCCGCCCTCCGGCACATCAATGTCGGCATTGACGGTATAGGAGCAATTCAACAACGAAGGAGAGTCGCCTTGTGGAAGGCCGGTCATCGGCCTGGTGTAGACGAACTCGCTGCGGCCCTCGGTGAGATTGGGCCGCGGCTGAACGAGCCGCGTCGCCACGGAGGCGTCCAGCGGCAGCACCTGGTACTTCTTGGCCTCCCGGAGGAACAGTTCCTTCATCTCCTTCAACTTCTCGGGATATTGGGCGGCCACGTCGTTGTCCTGCGTCCAATCCTTGCTCAGGTCATAGAGTTCCCAGGTGCAGTTGTTCAATGGGTCGGGGTTGACCGCGCCAAACACGTCCCAGGGCGGACGGACAACCTTGGTGCTGGCAATCCAGCCGTCATGATAGATGGCATGATCGCCCATCATCTCGAAATACTGGGTGTGATGCCGCGACGGGGCATGGGCGTTGGCCTGGTCGAAGGTATAGGCAAAGCTCACCCCTTCAATTGGCGATTGCTTGATGCCGTCTACCATCTCGGGCGCAGGGATGCCGCAGACTTCCAGCAGGGTTGGCACCACGTCAATCATGTGATGGAACTGGTTGCGGATGCCGCCGAGATCCTTGATGTGGCCGGGCCACGAGACACACATCCCCTGGCGGGTGCCGCCGAAGTGCGAGGCGATCTGCTTCGTCCAGCTAAACGGAGTGTCGAAGGCCCACGTCCACGCCACCGCCATGTGGTTGTAGGTCTTATCCGATCCCCAAACATCGTAGAAGTACTTCAACTGTGCCTCGACCGGAATCTGGACGCCGTCGAACGACGCGACCTCATTCGGGGTGCCGATCAATGTCCCTTCCGCGCTCGAGCCGTTGTCGCCGCTGATGTAAATGACCAGCGTGTTGTTGAGCTTGTCCAGGTCCTCGACGGCCTGGATGACCCGACCGATTTCGTGATCGGTGTAGGCGAGATAGGCGGCATAGACATCCACCTGGCGAATGAACAGTTTCTTCTCCTCGGCTGTGCATTGGTCCCAGTTCTTCAGGAGCTTGTCCGGCCAGGGAGTCAGCTTTGCGTTCTGGGGGATCACGCCCAGCCGTTTCTGGTTGGCGAAGATCGTATCGCGGAGCTTGTTCCAGCCCGCATCGAAGAGGTGCATGGCGCTGATCTTCTTGATCCACTCGGGCGTCGCGTGGTGCGGCGCGTGCGTGCCGCCGGGAACGAAGTAGCAGAAGAACGGCTTCTTGGGATCGATCTGATTGATGCGGTTCAGCCAGTCAATGGCGTCGTCGGCCTCCGCAGTGGTGAGGTTCCAACCGGGCTTGCCGAGATAAGGGTAGATTTGGGTGGTATTGCGGAAAAGGTTCGGTTCCCACTGGCTGGTGTCGCCGCCCACAAAGCCGTAGAAATAGTCGAAACCCATGCCGATGGGCCACTGGTCGAACGGCCCGACCTGGCTGGCCTGGAAGGTCGGCGTGTTGTGGTCCTTGCCGAACCAGGAAGTGGCGAAGCCGTTGTCCTTGAGAATTCGGCCAATGGTGCACTTGTCTTTCGGAATGATGCTGTCGTAGCCCGGAAATCCGGTAGACTGTTCGGAGACCACGCCGAAGCCGGCCGAGTGGTGGTTGCGGCCGGTGATCAGCGCCGCCCGCGTCGGGGAACAGAGCGCGGTGGAATGGAATTGCGTGTAGCGCAGGCCCGACTTGGCGATGCGATCCAGGGCGGGCGTCGGAATCACGCCGCCGAACGTGCTCGGCGCGCCGAAGCCCACGTCGTCGGTCATGATCAACAGGATGTTGGGGGCCTGCTTGGACGGCACCACCCGCGGCGGCCACCAGGCCTTCGACTGGAGCGCATTCCCTTGGATGACGCCGCCGAACTTGGGGTCGGGCGGTGGAAGTTGTTTCCCGCTAATGGTGGTGGTGGCGCCGGGCGAGCCGAGCACGCCGGTGACCTGCGGAGGCGAAGTCGTCGGTGCCGGAGTTGCCGCATAGACCGGCACGCTAGCCCTCCGCGACCAGCGAAGCCCTTGGGCTTGCGCCATTGCGAGCACGTTCAGCAGCACCATGCCCGCCAGAGCAGCCGCAAGCGGCCGGCGATGACATCGAATCCAACGATCGGGTCTCTTGGTCTTCATCAGATGTTTCCTTTCCCGAAATGACGCATGTTCCGACGCCGACTTCTTCTCATGCCCCCACCTGAACGACACAATAGCACGTAGCGGGCCGACCAACACCGAAAGAACGCCCCCTCCGCGGTGCTAGCGGCGTGATTCTAGGGTGTCCATGCTGACGGGGCAAGGGGCGGATTCCGGTCGTTTTTCCAGCGCGGCAATGTCGGGCGTTGCGACGCAGCTATACCCGTCCAACGGATGGGTTGCGACCTGGGGCAAATACACAGCAAGACCCAACCGGTTCTTCCGGTTGTAGTGACGTTATAGGCCAAAGACTCGCCACCGGCGTCACAATTCCATTGAGGCGCATGTTCGACAAATGCGATGAAATCAATAATCCCTGAATTGTGTTGAGGTCGTCCGTAGCGAAAGGTGACGCCGTGAAACGCCGATTCTGCATGGGGTTGGTCGCCGGGGTGGCGATCCTTGGTGCAGGCGTGCCGATCGCGCACGGGCAAGGCTACGGGACCGATACGCAAAACGTGTTGACGCCCGCTGGGGGAGGCATGGCGGGCGCCACCCTGGCCCTGCCCCAAGACGTGCCCGCCGCCATCTTCGGCAATCCGGCGGCCCTGGCCCAATTCCGCGGCACGCAATTCACCCTCGGCGGCGCCTGGGTCGAGGGCTATCCGACGGTCTTCAACGATGGCTCGATCAACGGTGGCGTGCCGTTCGAGGTCACGTCGCGGACCCAGGGCTTTGCCTCGCCGGAGATCGGGGTGACCCAGGATCTGCGCACCCTTGGCGTACCGGGGACTTTTGGGCTGGGGTTTGCCGGCCTCAGCGGCCTCGGAGCCGAGTATCGCGGCAGGGCCCCGGACAGCAGCTTCCTCAACAACGTCAGCAGCGAATACATGGTGCTGGGGATCAATGCCGCCTTGGGCATCGAGTTGAGCGATCGCCTCTCGGTGGGAGCGGCCTTGACCCTTGGCAGCGGCTTTGAGCAGCTTGGACTGGTCGGCCCTCTGGCCGGTAGCGCCATGGTAAACGCGTACGGGCTCCGCGGCACCTTCGGCATCGACTACGCCCTGGACTCCTGCAACATGGTCGGGGCGACCTATCAAACCAGAATGGACTTCAACTTTCCGGACGCCGTTCGTCTGGGCACGACCTATTACGATCTCAACGTGTCGCAGCCGCAAACCGTCGGACTGGGTTTTGCCAATCACAGCCTGATGAATGGAGACCTGCTGCTGGCCGTCGACCTCTATTACAAGCTCTGGCAGGATGCGCCGCTCTACGAAAGCGTTTATCTGAATCAATGGGCGGTCGCTGTGGGCGGGCAACTCACCCGTGGCAAGATGAAGTACCGGCTCGGCTATTCCTACAACAGCGACCCGCTGAATCACAGCGTCGGCGACAATCTCGGCCCGTTCCCGGTGGGCCAGGCCGCCGTCCAGCTCTTTCAAGCGGCCAGCATGCCTACCATCAATCAGCACCGCCTGACCGCCGGTATCGGCCGGGAAGGCTTCTTGATTCCAAATCTTGATCTGGACCTTTTCGCCGGCGGGCTGTTCAACGCCCATGACGAGTTCGGCGACTCAGCCACTTCGGTGGCCATCTACTATCTCGGCATGGGGCTAACCTGGCGATACGGTGATTGCTCGAAGCAGTTGGAATGATGATCGTCGCGGCTGTCGGCCGACACGGCGGGGCGCGCCCCACGACCGGCGAAGCACTTGGGCTGGCGTCCTCGCCAGCAGGCTCAACGGCACGTAGGCGAACAGGCCATTGGAAAATCCCTGAGCAGCAAATAGGGGGGGAACCCTGCTGGTCCGTCCGCGGACTGTTGCAGGATCATTTGCAGGACGCTCCACGTTATCGCAAAACGACGCAATACGAATCGCGGACAAGCCTTCCTCAGCGCATTCAGGGGAAGCTCGTCTGTCGCCGCAACTCAGTTCTCCTGCCGAACTTCCGACGAGCGGCACGCCTCAAGCTGCAATTCTTGGGCCTAGTGGCACGGCTTGTGCAGTTGTATTGGGCAATGGCAGGTGGCTCGCCGCGATGACTGGTGCGGCGGTTCGCCGACAGGCACTATGCGTGGCTCCGTGGTGGCGTCCTGTGCTACCCGTTGGTCGACGTTTCAGCGCCGCCGCCTGCCGTTTTGGCGGCTCGG
>JAJYGU010000194.1 GCA_021784975.1 Planctomycetota bacterium | reverse complement strand
CTGACGCCGCCGACGCTGGCCGCCTTGGGGCGGGTCCGCGATGCGGGCATCCATATATTTCGCCTTGAATCCGAACGCGGGCGGATCTGGGCCGACATGCTCAGCGGCCCGCCGTGCGAGGCGTTTTGCGGATTCGTGATGGGCACCGGTGAGGAGATGCTCGCCTTGGAAGCGGCGCTCCACCGCGAAATGCCTGAAAAGCTGCAAACCAACGTGCTCCGCAGCCCGCGCTATCTCGGCTACTTTGTGGAGTTCGCCGCGGCCGGGGTCACAAAATGGTCGGCCATCCAGCGGCTGGCGCGGCAATGGGAGATCGACGAATCGGCCATCTGTGCGGTGGGCGACGACATCAACGATGTGCCCATGATCCGCGCGGCGGGCCCGGGCGTGGCCATGGGCAACGCCCCGCCCGAGGTCAAAGCCGCCGCCGATCGCATCGCCCCAACGCACGACGACGGCGGGCTGGCGGGAGTGGTCGAGTGGATGCTGGACCGCGGAGAGGGAAAATACGTCACAGTGGCCGGACGACGGATACGTTGCGGAAGTAGTCGAACAGGGTCTCTACGGAGAGCACGCCGCCGCCCATGCCGCTCTTCTTCACGCCGGCGTAGGGGACGCCGTGGGGGAAGATGTTGTGGGCGTTGATCCAACTGTTGCCGGCCACCATCGCCGCCGCCACTCGATGGGCGCGGTCGAGGTCCCTGGTCCACACGCTGTTGGCCAGGCCGTAGTCGGTCTGGTTAACCAGGGCGACGGCCTCTTCTTCGCTTACGAACGGGGCCAGATAGGCCACTGGACCGAAAATTTCCTCGCGGGCGGCAACGTTGTCCAGCGAGCCCGACATCAAGGCCGGCTTGACGTAAAACCCCGCCCTGCCCTGGACTTCCTGCGGTCCTCCTTCCAAGAGCAGTTCGGCCCCTCCTTCGCGACCGCGGCGGAGGTAGCCGAGCACCCGCTCGCGCTGCTTCTGGCTCACCACCGGCCCCATTTGCGCGGCCGCGTCGAGTTGATAACCGACGCAGACTTGCTGGAGCCGCCGGATGCTCGCCGTGACGAACCGATCGTAGATCGACTTGTGGACCAGCCAGCGGGTGGCGTCGCAACACACCTGACCAGTGTGGAAGGTGATTGCCTGGGCTAGCGACTCCACCGTTTGCGGCACATCGACATCGTCGAAGATCACCGCCGCCCCCTTACCGCCGAGCTCGAGCTTCACCGGCACTAGGTTCCGGCCGCAGGCGGCCCCAACCAGTCGCCCCACCTCGGGCGATCCGGTGAATGACATCCGCCGCAGGCCGGGATGGGCGGCCAGGGCCTCGCCGGTCGGCATGCCGAAGCCGGGCACCACGTTAATCACGCCATCGGGGATGCCGACCTCTTTGGCCAGCCGGGCCAGATAGATGGTTGAAAGAGGCGTGTCTTCGGCCGGCTTCACCACCACTGTGTTGCCGGCGGCCAAGGCCGGCGAAAGGTTCCAGCCGGCCAGCAGAATCGGGAAGTTCCAGGGGAAGATAAACCCGCACGGCCCCCAGGGTTGTCGGACCGTCCAAGCCTCGTGGCCGGCGATGGCCAGCGGGCTGCGGCGTTCGGCGTGAATTGCCAGGTTGGTGTAGTAGCGCAAAGTGTCGACGCAGTTCTGCACGTCCCATTCGGCCTGGGCCAGGATTTTGCCGGCGTCGAGGGCCTCGATCTGAGCGATGATGCCCTTGCGTCGTTCCACGGCGTCGGCGAGACGGTGCAACAGCACGCCTCGCTCATTGGGCTTGAGCTGCGGCCAGCCGGTGGTGTCGAAGGTATGCTGGGCCGCCTGGACCGCCCGGTCCACGTCCCCGGCCAACATGGCGGCCACCTCGGCCAGCGGCTGGCCGGTGCCGGGGTCGCAGGTGCAGAAAGTCTTTCCGTCAGCGGCCATCGCCATCTGGCCGCCAATCACCCCCGGCAACGGGCTCTCGCCCAGAAAGGCAGCGACTTCCGGCAGCACACTGGCAGGCAATTGAGCCTTCATGATTTCACCCTCGCGGGTTATCACATGGTATTGGCGTCCCACAGCCATTACAATCTATCACCGGGTGATCCTGGAAGCCAGATAGGAGACAGCACATGCCACCCATCGCCGTGGTCCTTGCAATGGTGCTTTGCCTGGCTTCCGGGGCGACATATTCAGCCACAGGGGCCGACGCGACCACGGCAGCCAAGCTCGAACGCGGCTACATCCGCGCCGAAAAGCCTTCGGTCCGCATCCCGCCCTATCTCGGCGACCGCTATGAAGACACTGTGCCCGACACGCTTGAGCTGGCGGAGATGGCCCGGCTGGCCATCAATGGTCTGACTGGCCCACTCGATCCGGCGGCCGGCGAGGAGCTGTATTTTGAGGCGAATTGGTGCCGCAATCCGCCGGTGATGACTCATGACTTCAGCGACTGGTGCGTCATCAAGTTCCTGGGACCGATGGTCCTGATGCGGATCATCTGCGGCAGCAACGATAACCTCGACGTGCAGAAGGCAACGATCGAGACCTACCTGCGGTCGGTCGGCCCGGACGGGCTGTTTCACATTCCCAAGGCCGGCCGCGACTGGCAGCTTGTGCACCTCTGGGACGAAGTCAAGCCGCAGTCGCCTCCGCCGCCGGAGGATTATGGCGGCGGCGGGATCTTTTCGGTGTATTCGCGGTGGATCGAGGCGGCCTGGCTCTACCACGCCCGCGATCCGGGAACGGTCGCGATTTTCGCGGCGGGGACGGTCCCAATTTTTGTGGCAGGAGGCCACAAAAATGGGACTGTCCCCTTTGGCGGCGGGCAGAAAACGTGGGGGGCGTTGGCCCGGCAAATGGCCAACACCGCCATGAACCACATGACTGACAAGGGCGATTTCGCCTATTGCGGGGGCGGCGATAAGGTACCCACCGGCTTTTTGGGGGCCGACGGCTGGATCATCCAGGCCCTGGCCCAGCATTACCGCGTCACTGGCGACCAGCGGGCCAAGAACCTTGCCCGCAAGCTGGTCCATTGGCAGAGGGACCACGCCAACTTCTTCCGCGAGGACGGCAGCTTCGTGTTCGACCGCAGCTTTGCGCCGAGCCGCGGCGGGGCCCATTTCCACGTCCATTCCAACTGCCTGCTGGGCTTCTTGGAATATGCCCTGGCGGCCAAGGACCAAGAGGTGCTGGCCTACGTGCGCAAGAGCTATGAGTGGGCGCGGCGGCAGGGCGTGCCGCTGGTGGGCTTTTTCCCGGAGACCGTGCGGCCCAATTGCCCCAACAGCGAAGGCTGCCCTGTCTCGGACATGGTGGCCTTGGCGGTGAAGTTCTCGGCAAGCGGAGCGGCCGATTATTGGGACGACGTCGATCGCTGGGTCCGCAACTACTTTTCCGAGATCCAACTGACGCCCGACAAGGCGGCCTACTTGGATCGGTTTGCCCACGGCCAGCCCCGCCAGCCTGTGGCCTCTAATGAGACGGCGGATCGAGTGACTGAGAGAAACATCGGGGCCTTCGCCGGCTGGCCGGGCCCGAACGATTGGCTCTACGCCCGCGGCATCCAGCACTGTTGCACGGGCAATTGCACCCGCGCGATTTATTACGTGTGGGAGAACACGCTGACCTTCCACGATCATCGGCTGGCAGTCAACTTGCTATTGAATCGCGCCTCGCCGTGGGCCGACGTGTATAGCTGCATTCCTTATGAGGGCCGCGTAGAGGTCCGCGTCAAGCAAGACCTGGCTGATCTGACCTGCCGCATGCCGGAGTGGATCGCGTCGTGCAGCCGGCAAGTTGCTTGCGCGGTGGAAGGTGGCAAGACGAGGAGCCGGGGAATGTCCCAATTTTCGTCGGACGAAAATGGGACTGTCCCCTTGGCGGGAGTGAAGGGTCGGGCACGGACGCCAGTCTGGAATGGCCGCCACGTCTCGCTCGGCCCGGCAAAGCGCGGCGAGCGGTTCGTGGTCACGTTCCCCATCTCCGAGCGAACCGTGAAGGAGAGGATCGGCGGCATCGACTGCACCCTGGTTATCAAGGGCAACACCGTAGTTTCAGTTGATCCGCCCGGCAAGAACTGCCCGCTGTATCGACGCGCCCGCTTCCACGCGAACACCACCCCGTGGCACAAGGTGAATCGGTTTGTGTCGCAGGAGACAATTCAGTGGTGACTCGCTGCAGCGCTACCGATGGTCCTGCTGGACGAGGGCCTCGGCGTCGGCACGCGGGGCGTTCTTCTCCTGGTCCCAGTAGGGCGAGAGCCGCCGCAGGTTGGCCACGATCCGCGGAAAGACCTCGATGATTCGCTCCACCTCGGCCTCGGTGTTATAGCGGCTGAAGCTGAAGCGGACCGAACCGTGGACGGCGGTGAACGGGACATGCATCGCCCGCAGCACGTGCGAGGGCTCCAGCGATCCGGAGGTGCAGGCCGAGCCGCTGGAAGCGCAGATGCCGTAGTCGCTCAACTGGTAGAGCATCCCCTCGCCTTCGATGTAGTGGAAGGAGACGTTCAAGGTGTTGGGCAACCGGGGCGCGCCTTGACCATTCACCTGGATATTCGGGATCCGCTCTTCGAGGCTCCGCTCAAGGCGGTCCCGCAGGCCGCGGATGCGGGTTTCCTCGTCCTGCTGGTGCTGGGCGGCCAATTCCAAGGCCTTGGCCAGTCCGACGATGTAGGGCACGTTTTCCGTGCCCGCTCGGCGGCCTTCCTCCTGATGCCCGCCGATCAAAAGCGGTCGGCAGGGGGTGCCTCGCCTGACGTACAGCGCGCCGATCCCCTTGGGGGCATGGACCTTGTGTCCCGAGAAGGAGAGCAGGTCCACGTGCCGAAACTCACCCTGGAGGTCGATGGGTACTTTGCCCACCGATTGCGTGGCATCGGTGTGAAAGACGATCGACGGATCGGTCTCCTTGGTAATGCGCGCCAATTGGTCGACGGGGAAGATAACGCCCGTCTCGTTGTTGGCGTGCATGATCGTCACCAGCAGCGTCTCGGGCTGCAGGGCGCGGACGAACTCGCCCAGATCGAGATTGCCGCGGCCGTCGACGCTCAGAAAGGTCACCTCGTAGCCGTTGCGTTGCAGTTCCTTGCAGACCTCCAGCACGGCGGGGTGCTCGACGGCGGTGGTGATGATGCGGCGCCGATTCAAGTTTGCCCTGGCCGTGCCGAAGATGGCCGTGTTGTTGCTCTCGGTGGCGCAGGAGGTAAAGAGGATCTGCTTGGCGTCGTCCAGGGCGAAGAAGCCGGCAATCTGCCGCCGCGCCTCCGCCAGGGCGCGGGCGGTCCGCCGGGCCGGCTCATACATGGAGCTCGGGTTGAAATACTGGTCCCTGAGAAAAGGCGTCATCGCCTCGACGACTTCCGGGGCCACCGGGGTGGTGGCGTTATTATCGACGTAGATGGTCTTCATTTAATGGATTGCGTCTGGTCGGCCAGCGGCTTACGGGGGCCAAAGGGGACAGGTACATTTTTCGGCCTTCGGGCGTATACAAGCAACATGGTCAAAGTGGCCGAAAAATGAGCCAGTCCCCCTGCCTGTGGTCGACCTAAATGGTTTTCATGCGGTTGATCCGGCCGGCACCTCGATCACGCGGATCTGCTCATCGACCATGTCCTTCAGCGTGTGTT
>JAJYGU010000189.1 GCA_021784975.1 Planctomycetota bacterium | reverse complement strand
AAAGGCCGCCGCACCGCCGAAAAGAAGCTCTTTGACGGCGAGTACTTCATCCAGAAGATCGAGTGGAAGACGCTCCATGCCAAGAGCCCGCTGGCGGTGAAGAACTCCAGCGGCAAATATCCGCCTGAGGCGCAAAAGCTGCTGGAGAAAGAAGGGCCCAAGTACCAGTACGGCAAGGGCTGCCTCTCCGACGGCGTGCTGGGCTGCTGGATGGCTTTGGTCTGCGGGGTGGGACAGGTGCTCGACCGCGAGAAGGTTCTCAGCCACGTGAAGGCCGTCCATCGCCATAACCTCAAGAAAGACCTCTCCGGCTTCGCCAATCCACAGCGGCCCAGCTACGCCTGCGGGGCCGAAGGCGGACTGCTGCTGTGTACCTGGCCCAAGGGCGGCGCACTCTCGCTCCCGTTCGTCTACTCCAACGAGGTCTGGACTGGCATCGAATACCAAGTGGCTTCGCACCTGATGATGATGGGCCTGGTGGCGGAAGGGCTGGAGATCGTCCGCACCTGCCGCAGCCGCTACGACGGCCGGGTCCGCAACCCATTCGACGAGTATGAGTGCGGCCATTGGTATGCCCGCGCCATGTCGTCCTACGGTCTGCTGCAAGGCCTGACCGGGGCACGTTACGATGCAGTGGAGAAGACCCTCTACCTTCAACCCAGCCTGCCTGGCGACTTTCGCTCCTTCCTCTCGACTGCCACCGGTTACGGCACGGTCGGCGTCAAGGGCGGGACGCCGTTCCTGGAAGTGAAGGTGGGCGAGATCGAGGTGCGGCAGATCAAGGTGACTTCGGTAGAACGGCCGGCGTGATCCTTTGTCATCCTTGAGCGCAGCGAAGGATCCGCGCCGCTGCCGGAGCAACCTAGCTCTTTCACTCCGCTCAGGATGACATCATCGCCCTTCAAGGTATAATCGTTTTTATGCTCTCGGGTGTTAGCACTATCTGTTTCGCGGCCAGCTACGCGATTGCCTTGGCCCTGGAACTCTCGCGGCTCTGGTTTCGCAGCCGGGTGCGGGGGGTGGTCCTGTTCGGCTTTGCCGCGGCCGGCTTGTTGGCCCACACCGCTTTCCTTTACTACCGCGCGGTGCAGGCCGCCGGAGCCCCGTTGTCGAGCGAGCGGGATTGGTTCCTGATTGCCGCCTGGACGCTGGTGGCGGCCTATCTCTTCTTGGCAGCCGCATACCCGAAGATCCCTTTTGGCGTGTTTCTGCTGCCGCTGGCGCTGCTCTTGATCGCGGCGGCGCGGTTCTTGGCCAGCCCCCAGCCATCGGCCAACGCGCCGGCCCTGAAGGCTTGGGGAATCATCCACGGGCTGTCGATCATGTTGGCGGCGGTGGCGGTGCTGATCGGCTTCGCGGCCGGGCTGATGTACGTGGTCCAGGTGCGGCAACTGAAGCACAAGCAGCTTCCCGGACGCGGACTGCGGCTGCCCAGCCTGGAGTGGCTCGGACGGGCCAACAGCCGGGCAATCCTGGCCTCGCTGATCTTGCTGGCGGTGGGGGTGGCCTCGGGCACGATCCTCAATCGGATTGACGTAGAGAGGGGCGTAGAGCGGATTGCCTGGTACGATCCGGTGATCCTGAGCACTCTGTTGCTCTTGGTGTGGCTGCTGATTGCGATGGTAGTCAGCACGGTGTATCGCTCGGCCCGACAAGGACGCAGAGTGGCCTATCTCACTCTGGTCAGCTTCCTTTTCCTAGTGGTCGTACTGGTCGTGGGCCTCCTGTTGAGCAGCCGACATTGGCAACGGGGGAGTTCAGAGGGCGGAGGGCGGAAAGCGGAAAGCGGAGTTCCGCGGGCGGAAGGCGGAGTTCAGAGGGCGGAGGGCGGAAGGACGAAAACCCTCATCCCTCCCCCTTCCGAACTCCGCCCTGATTCATCCCTCCCTCCTCCCCGCTCCCCCGTCTCCCTGGTCATCGCCCTTCCTCCGCCTGGAGGTGGCCGATGCTAGTCCAGGTGGTCGGTTGCAGCCATCACGGCGCCTCGATTGCCTTGCGGGAGCGGCTGGCCTTCACCGCCGAGCAGGCCCGCGAGGCGCTGGACCGCTGGCGGCGGGTCTTTCCGCGGGTGGAGTCGGTGTTGTTGTCCACCTGCAACCGGGTGGAGCTCTACAGTGCTGCCGATCAGGAGAACGAACCCACTTTCGAGCAGGTGGCCGCGTACTTGGCCCGCTTCCACGGCCTGGAGCCCGCCGAGGTGGTCCGGCATCTCTACCGGCACAGCGACGAGGCGGCGGTGCGACACTTGTTCACCGTCACCTCGAGCCTCGACAGCATGGTGCTCGGCGAGCCGCAGATCTTCGCCCAGGTGAAGCAGGCCTACCAGCTTGCCACCCAGCAAGACAACACCGGCCCGCTGATGCACGCCGTCTTTCAAACCGCCTTGCGGGTGGCACGGCGGGTAGCCAACGAGACCGCCATCCATCAACGCCGGGTGAGCGCTGCCAGCGTGGCGGTGGCCGACTTCGCTCGCCAGGTCTTCGAGCGATTCGACGACAAAGAAGTGCTGGTGATCGGGGCCGGCGAGATGGCCCAGGAGACGCTGGAATACCTGGAGGATGAAGGGGCGCGGCGGATCACCGTCGTCAATCGGAGCTTCGATCGGGCGGTGGAATTGGCCGGTCGCTGGAAAGGCCGGGCAGTGGCCTGGGAAGACTTGCCGCAGGCCTTGGCGGCTGCGGACGTGGTTATCAGCACCGCGGCCGCCGGCCGTTGGATCGTCGACCGCCAGCAATTCGTCCAGATCGAGGCCCGGCGGTTCGCCCGGCCCTTGTTTATTCTCGACCTGGCCGTGCCGCGAGATTTCGATCCCGCCATCGGCGACCGCCCCGACGTCTACCTGTATTCGATTGACGACCTGCAAGAGGCTTGCCAGCGGAACCGCGTGTACCGCGACAAGGAACTGCCGGCCGCCCTGCACATCATCGACCAGGAGACCGCCCGCTTCATGGCCGGCATGTATCATCGGGCGATTGGGCCGGTCATTGAGCAGCTTAGGCTCGGCTGGCAGG
The DNA here is from genome assembly GCA_021784975.1 of Planctomycetota bacterium. Classification (GTDB taxonomy): domain Bacteria; phylum Planctomycetota; class Planctomycetia; order Pirellulales; family Thermoguttaceae; genus JAJYGU01. The sequence goes on along the minus strand of JAJYGU010000189.1, from coordinate 2,592 downwards.
CGCCCAAGGAAGAGGAATTGCAGCGGCTCTTAAACAAGCTATCCCATTTGGACGACCATGCCAAAGACGAAATCCGCCATTCCTTCGACCGGCTGGTGAACAAGCTGCTGCACCCGCCGCTGATGTCGCTCCGCGACGAGTCGAGCAACGGCATTCCCCGCGGCTTGCTCGACGCCCTGGCTCGTCTCTTCCAATTGAAACGACGGGAGTAGACCCTGATGGCCGACCTTCGAGGCAAGACGCTGTTTATCACCGGGGCCAGCCGCGGCATCGGCGAGGCGATCGCCGTCCGGGCGGCCCGCGACGGGGCCAATATCGCCGTGGTGGCCAAGACCAATCGGCCGCACCCCAAACTGCCCGGCACCGTCCACACCGCGGTGGCGGCCATCGAGGCGGCCGGCGGCCGCGGGCTGGCCTGCGTGACCGATATCCGTTTCGAGGAGCAGGTCCAGGCGGCGGTGGATTGCACCGTCGAGACCTTCGGCGGCATCGACATCCTGGTCAACAACGCCAGCGCCATCCACCTGGCCGGCACGCTGGACATGCCGATGAAGCGTTACGACCTGCTCCACGCCATCAACGTTCGCGGAACGTTCCTTTGCTCGAAGCTATGCCTGCCGCACCTTGGCCGCGCATCCAATCCGCACATCCTCAACCTTTCGCCGCCGTTGAGCATGAAAGCGGAATGGTTCCGCGACTGTCTGGCCTACACGATGTCAAAGTACGGCATGAGCATGTGCGTGCTGGGCATGGCCGAGGAGTTTCGGGAAGCGGGGGTGGCGGTCAACGCCCTTTGGCCGCAGGCGCCCATCGCCACCGCGGCTGTGGAGAACCTTTTGGGCGGAGAGGCCACCATCCGGCACTGTCGCAAGCCCGAGTTTGTAGCCGAGGCCGCCCACGCCCTCCTGGTCCGCCCCAGCCGAAGCTGCACCGGCAACTTCTTCGTCGACGAAGACGTGCTCCGCCAGGAAGGCGTCACCGATTTCGCATCCTACGCCGTCTGCCCCGGCGAGAGTCTGGCGACCGACTTTTTCCTGGACTCATAGCCAAAGGAAAATCAGGCATCGGCAGGGGCTACCCCTTGCCACCATGACCAGGCGAAATAGGCGACCACCCCCAAGGCCACCGTCCCCAACCCGCCAACGATGTACCAGGTGCCCGCGGTGGCGAAGATGAATACCCAGCCCACTAGGGCAACCACGCTCGGCAGCGGATACAGCGCCATGCGATAGCCGGAAACCTTGTGTTTCTGCTTGCGCAGGAGCGACACGGCCCCAATCTGGGCGATGAACTGGACCAGGATCCGCGTGCACATCAGGGCCGAAATGACTTCATCCAACTGAAAGCAGCTGGCGACCGCCGAGACGCCGCCCATCACCAGTAGCGAAATGTAAGGAAAATCGCCGCGGGGGTGCAATTTGCTGAAAGCGGAGAAGAAGTACCCATCGCGCGCGGCAGCATAGGGGATACGCGAGTATCCCAACAGCAGCGCAAAGACCGAGGCCAAGGCCGTCCAACAAATCAGTCCGCTCACCAATCGGGCCACCGTCGGGCCGTGAATGCGTTCCATGAAGTCGGCCCCGATGGATTCCGATTTCATCGCCTCCTGCCACGGTACTACGCTGATGATCGAAATATTCATGGCCAAATAGACGGCGGCGATCGCCAGCACCGAGATGAAAATCGAGCGGGGAATCACCCGGGCCGGGTCTTTCACCTCGTCGCCGATGTAGCAAACGCTGTAGTAGCCGAACAGGTCGTACATCGCGATCGACATCGCCGCCCCAAGGCCAAACAGAAACTTACCGGAGATCGTGAAGGCCCCGGCCGGAAAGGCGAAGGCGGTGTGGGCATTGAAGTGCCACAGACCGGAAAACAGCGTGATCGCGATGGTCAAGATCATGCCCAGCCATAGCGTCACCATGAGTCGCCCCACCGACTCGATCTTGCGATAGAGCAAGAATACGGTAAGGAGAGCCGCCCCGACCGCCACGCATTTCACCGCCGCCGGCGCCAGGGGTACGATATAGGCCGCGTACTGAGCGAAGCCGATGGTGCCGGAGGCGATCTCTAGCGGTCCGGAGAGAATGAATTGCCAAATAAACAGAAAGGGGAGCAAACGCCCCAGCCGGGTGCCGACGTAGGCGACCTTCAAGTATTCGAGGGTTCCGCCCGAGGACGGGATGGCGGAGGCCAATTCCGCCCAGATCATGCCGTCGCAAATGGCCAGCACCGCGCCGACGATCCAGCCCAACAGCGCCTGTGGGCCGCCCATAGTCCCCAGAATCAACGGAATCGTGAGGAACGGCCCCACGCCGACCATGTTCGACGTGTTCATGGCCGTGGCCTGCAACAGGCCAAAGCTGCGGCGAAGCTGGTGGGCCGGCGGATCGGAAGGTGCATTTTCGCTAGCCATAGACCGCCAGTCTACCGTGGGGGGGCGGCCAATGGTAGAGCACCGCAGCGGACGAACGATCCGTCGCGTAGCGACGGCGTGAGGGTAGCGACGGGTTTCAACCCGCGGTAAAGGTTGCGGCGTTGGATAATCGTCGCGTAGCGACGACTGAGCGACCGGCACGGTGCCTTCAAGCG
>JAJYGU010000319.1 GCA_021784975.1 Planctomycetota bacterium | reverse complement strand
GCTCAGATATGCCCGCCTTTGAAGGAGACGAGCCTCTCGAAGGAAACGGCCTGAAGAAGGACGTGGCTCCGTCAGGCCATCTCGTAGCCCGAAATCACGGCCGTTTCCCAGCCCGCTCCGACGCGGCTTGTCGGCGCAAGTTGATCGGCGAATTTTTACCGGTTTTTTCCCCCGAAATTGTCCGACGGGGTGAAAATGTTCTAAGCGCTTGGCGTCAAAGCTCCTGCGGGCTGAAATTTGGCGTTTTGGGCCACCCTTTATTGGGCTGCCCCTACCAACGGGCTATGCGTGGTTGCCGCGCATTCTAACCGCCAAAGCGGCCTATTTCCAGGATTTTACTTGGCCACCGCGAGAATGACGAAAAATTGGCGAGGGCCGAAGGCGGACAATTTTTCATCTTCGGATAGAATCCAAGGGGAGCGCGGGTGTCCGTTGGAGCGCGGGCAGCCCGCCCACAGCCCGCAGAGTGAGCGAGACGCTCGTAGTAGACGGCGCGGGGCAGATCCCCGCGTTCCACGCTGTGGGAAGAGGAGTTGCCTGCGCAGAGAGGTTGATATGCCCACTTGGCGAACCACGTTGGTGATGGGGGCTGCAATCCTGGTGGTCGGCCGAGCTGCCGCCGCCCCAAGCGGCGCCGAAAGCAAGACCGACCGTCAAGCCGTTCGGATGCTGCAACGCCAAGTCCATAGCCAGACGCCCTCCCTACGCGTTGAAGGCGTCGAAGGGCTCCGCGAGTTCCCTACTCTGGAAGCGGCCAGGCAGATCGTCCCGCACGCCCTGACGGACCCTGCCGAAGAGGTGCGGCGGGCGGCCTACCATACGCTGCTGGCGTGGAAGGACAAGCGGGCTGTCAATCCGTTCTTGATGCGAATGTTCAACGCGGAGGTTCGCGGCAAGAAAGGCAACATTCAGGTGGCGGTCCCGCTGTTGGCCGTGCTCCTGGCCTCCAACCTGCCGGAAACCAAGCACGACCTGGCCAGACTCATGAAGGGCTACGCGGCCGCCGGGAGCGAGGGGGTCAACCTCATCACCACCGCAGCCGACGGATTGGGAAAGGAGAACGACCAGCAGTCGGTAACGATCCTGCAAAGGATGAGCAAGCTCACCTGCTTTTCGGAGACATTCGCCTGCCGCCGGGCAATCGTTCAGGCAATGGTTGCGATCCGCCTGCCGGAGTCCATCGACGCCTTGATCGAACTGTTGCCGAAGGTGGATGGGGAGGCCCGCGGCGACATGCTGCGGCACCTGGCCAATGTTTCCGGCGAACAATATGGCGCCCATCCGGAGGCCTGGCAGGCTTGGTGGAAGAAGCACAAGGACAAGTTTCAATTCCCGGCGTCCGGCGCGATGCCCCAGGCCGCCGCCCGGCAGCGCGAGCTGCCCTCGTATTATGGCCTGGCGATCCAGGCGAAACGGATCGTGTTCGTGATCGACATCTCCGGCAGCATGCAAGGCCCGAAGCTGGCGGCCGCCGAGCGGGAACTGGACAAGACCATCGACAGCCTGCCCGAGGACGCCGCCTTCAGCATCGTGGCCTTCAGCAACCGGGTGCTGGTCTGGCGGAAGGTGCTCATGCCGGCCACGCTGGCCGCCAAGCAGAGCGCCCAGCAATACGTGTATAACTTGCGGGCGGGCGGCCGCACCGACGCCTATGACGCGTTGGATGCGGCCTTTCGTTTCGACGCCGAGGCGGTCTACTTTCTTTCCGACGGTGCGCCCAACTGCGGGACCATCCCCGAGCCGGCCGCCATTGTGGCCGCCGTGACCCAGGCCAACCGCCTGCGGCGAATATCCTTGAACTGCCTGGGGATTCTGGCCGGCGAGGTGGGCGGCCCGTTGGACCGGTTCATGCAGACCCTGGCGAAACAAAACTACGGCGAGTATCGTCGGGTCGATCAGTGAAGGAGCGAATCATGGCGACCACCACCCAACCGGCAAACCTGCTGGAGCTCCGCGAGAGCGGCTGGCAGTCGAAGTCGGTCAAGCGGGAAATCTACGACAACTTCATGCAATCCCTGGCCCGCGGCGAGGACCTCTTTCCCGGAATCATCGGCTATGAGAACACCGTCATCCCCGAGATCAACATCGGGCTGATCGCCGGCCACGACCTGCTGTTTCTGGGTGAGAAGGGGCAGGCCAAGAGCCGCCTGATGCGGCTGATCGGTCGCTTTCTCGATCCGGCGCTACCGTATCTCGACATCCCCAACTGCCCGGTGCACGAGGATCCGTACCACCCGATCACCCGGCCCGGACGGCAGATGTTGGCTGAACTGAGCGAGTTGCAGGTGCCCATCGCCTGGTGGCCGCGGGAAAAGCGGTATGCCGAGCGGCTGGCGCCGGGCACGAAGTTCGCCGACGTGATCGGCGAAATCGACCCTGCCCGGCTGGCCGGCGGCACAAGCATGTCGGCCGAAGAGGCGCTGCACTTCGGGCTGATTCCCCGCATGCACCGCGGTATCTTTGCCATGAACGAGCTGCCCGAGCTCGACGAGCTGGTCCAGGTGGGGCTTTTCAATATCCTCGAAGAGCGGGACGTGCAGATTCGCGGCTATCCGGTGCGGTTCGACATCGACGTGCTGATCCTCTTCTCCGCCAACCCGGCCACCTACAACCGCAGCGGCAAGGTGATCCCGCAGCTCAAGGACCGCATCGGCTCGGTGATCCACACCCATTATCCGCTCGACCGGGCCACCGGCATCGAAATCATCGAGCAGGAAGCGGGCATCGACCTGGACGGGCAGTTCCCGGTGACGGTGCCCTATTTCATGCGGGAAATCGTGGAGGAAATGAGCATCGTCGCCCGGCGCTCAAAGCATCTCGACCAGCAGTCGGGCGTGAGCGCGCGCTTCAGCATCGCCAACTATCGGGGCATGGTCGCCAGCGCCCGGCAGCGGGGGGCGGTTTTGGGCGAACGCCCGGCCGTGCCGCGGGTCAGCGATCTCGGACACCTCTATTCCACCTCGCTGGGCAAGCTGGAAATGGACATGATGAGCAGCCACCAGTTGACCGAGCGGCAAGTACTCGACGCAATCCTGGCCGAAGCGATCGGCAACGTGTTTTCCGAGTACATCGACCGCCACGGGCTCGACGAGATCGCCGAAATCTTTGCCCGCGGGGTAAAGGTCGAGGTGGGCGATCTGCTCCCTTCCGGGCAATATGCGGAGCGGCTCCAGCGGGTGCCGCCGGCCTGGGAGAAGGCCTTCGAGGTCAACGCCTCCAGCAGTCCGGCCATGCGGGCCAGTTGCGTGGAATTCGTGCTGGCCGGGCTGCACGCCACCGAACGAATCTCGCGATCGCAAACACAAGGGAAGATCGTCTATGAAATCACCTAGCCGCATCGGCGGCATTATCCATACTTATCGGAAATACGATCCGCAGCATTTCCCCAGCCCGCGGCAGCCGCCGCCCGACATCGTTTCGGGCGCTTTTGAACACCTGCTGGCCTACGGCGACCTGCGCGAGCTGACCGACGAGGAGTTGGCTCGGGCAGTGCGGCTCGACCCTCGCCAGATCGCCGGCCTGGGTCCCAGCCTGGACGCCTTGATGGCCATGCTCCGCGAGCGGAAGCAAAAGATTTTGCAAACCTACGAAACTTCCCGCGTGGTTCACGAGGCGGCCAAGCGATTCCGGCAATCGGCCGACTCGCTGAAGCTCCCGCCGCAATTGGCTCAGCGATTCCACAAGGCGGTTGAACAGGAGCAACTCTACGACTTGGAACGGCTTTGGTACCTGCTGGGCGACGAGCGCGGGCGGCTGGCCGGCCGCCTGCTCCACTTGGTGTCCGACCTGGGCGAAAAGTACCAGGTCGATGAGTTGGCGGCCAAGTACGCTTTCAGCGGTCGCACGCCGATGACCATCCCCCTGGCGCTGGAAATCAAGGAAGAACTGGAAACCATCGACCGGCTGTTGAAGCAACTGGAGGAGGCCGCCAAGACGGCGCAAATCGGCGTGATTGACATGGAGGCCCTCTCCGAATATGCCGATCCGGGCGACATCGAACAGCTCAATGAGCTTGCCCGGCAGATTGAGGAGTATCTCCGCGACCTGGCGGAGCACCAGGGGCTGGCGAAAAGCGGCCGCGGGTACGAGCTCACCCCCAAGGCGTACCGATTGTTCCAGGCGAAGCTCTTGGACCGGATTTTCAGCGATTTGCAGGCCTCGCGGACCGGCCGGCACGATCTTACCGTGGTGGGCGAAGGCTGCGTGGAGCTGCAACAGACTCGGCCCTACGAGTTCGGCGACTCATTGCATGATTTGGACATCCCCGGTTCGCTCATCAACGCCATGCTCCGCAATGGGCCGGGTCTGCCGATCCGCGTGCAGCCCGACGATCTTCTGGTGCACCGCACCCGCAACACGCCCAAATGCGCCACCGTGGTGCTGTTGGACACCAGCGGCTCGATGCGCTATAACGGCCTGTACATCGACGTGAAACGGATGGGCCTGGCCCTGCAGGGCTTCATCCACCGCGAGTACCCCGGCGATTATTTGCAGTTCATCGAGGTCTACACCTTCGCCAAGCCGCGGCACTGTAGCGAGATCGTCAGCCTGCTACCGAAACCGGTGTCGATCGGCGACCCGATCGTCCGCTTGCGGGTCGATATGAGCAACCCGGACGTGAGCGAGCTTCGCGTGCCGGCCCACTTCACCAACATTCAGCAAGGATTGCAGCTTTCGCGCCACTACCTGGTGGCCCAAGATACGCCCAATCGGCAGATCATTCTCATTACCGACGGCCTGCCCACCGCGCACTTTGAGGGCAAGTACCTGTACCTGCTCTATCCGCCGAACCGCCGCACGGAAGAGGCGACCCTGCGCGAAGGGCTCCTCTGCCAACGGGAAGGGATCACGATCAACATCTTCCTGCTGCCCACCTGGGCGCAGTCGCGCGAAGACGTGCAGTTCGCCTACCGGCTGGCGGAATCGACCCGTGGCCGTGTCTTCTTCACCGCCGGCAAAGATTTGGACCGCTACGTGCTCTGGGACTACCTCAAGCGCCGCCGCGAAGTGGTGACATAAGGTGAAGCCGGTCCCCTCTCCGGGCACCGACCAGAGGTTGGTCGGGAGAGGGCTAGGGTGAGGGGCGTGATTTGAGTCCCCTCTCCCTCCGGGAGAGGGTTAGGGTGAGGGGAATTGCAAACACGCTTTCCATTTCACCTGTGGCACCATCCATTCTCATCACACGCCGACCGAAGACAGTTGCCGGCGTGCCATGCCCACGCGGCCGGGTGGGCATGTTTTTCAAAGCCGCTTGAAAAAGCACAGGTCGCCAGAGCCATCAATAATCAGTTGTGTCTCCCCCGAACTCCCTGCGATCGAAAAAGCCAGCGGTGCAACTACCGATGGTGGCACGGCGGTCCACCTCATGCTGAGTCGGGCCAGAGGATCGACATAATCTGTGTACCGCTTTTGCATTGCATTGTCGCTCCACGGCGCGTATACTTTTCGCAGCTAGCGAAACGCCAAATCGTAGCGTGGAGACGACTGCCTTGGACGAAAGCATAGCGAATCTATTGAAAGCACTCTTACAGACGGAAAGCCGTGAATCATTCGCGCGGCGAGTAGGAGTGTCAGTCGCAACAATCTCCCGGTGGTGCTCGGGTCATACCCTTCCGCTGC
>JAJYGU010000473.1 GCA_021784975.1 Planctomycetota bacterium | reverse complement strand
GCGTGCCATCGCGCGAGCCCACCGAGACGAACACGCCATAGCCGCCCGGCTTCAGCGGCGGCGCGTGGACCCCTTGCGGGCCGACGTGCGGCATGGCCACCGTGAACCGCGAGCGGCGGCTCTCCACCGGCGGTTGGCCGGGCGGGCCAACTTGCAGTCGCCGCACGTCGAAAGCCTCGTCAACCACCACCGCGGCGATGCCGCCCTTCTGGTCCTTGAGCGTCAGACTCCAGAAGCTGCCCGGGTAGCAGGGCGCCACCCCGGCGTTGGCCCAGGCGGTCTCGACGGTGAAGGGCACGCCGGGCACGATGACCGACGGCCAGCGGATCTCACGCAGTTGGACGCGATAGCCCAAGCGGCGGTTGATGCGGACTACGGTGCGGCGATTTTCGCTCAGTTCCTCGCGCGGCCACCAATGGATCGACAGGTAGCTGGCGTGGTAATCCTCCACCGATTTCAAGAGCAGGTCGCCGCTCCACGCCTGTCTGGCCTTCGACGCGCCGTAATGTTCGTGCTCGAGGACTACCGGCGTTCGCGGCCAGAATTCCTGGAAGACCGGATCGAGGTAGTCGGGCTCCCACAAGGGGCCGCCCGGCCGTGGGCCTTTGCCAAACTCAAAATCACACCCCTTCGCTCCGGCCTCTTGCACCCAGCGGGGCGTCGCATAGCGCCACCAACTCTCGCAGCAGCTCACCCGCATGGCGATCCGCTTTCCCTTGGCGATCCACCGCTGGGAGGGGGTGTCGAAGAGAGACCAGTTGAACTGGCCCTCTTTGGGCTCCACGAACGACCACGGCACGCGGAGATAGATGGTCGACAGCCCCGGCCAGTCATCGAGGGTGTCGGAGGGCTCCAGTTTCGACCCATAGTTTTCGATCAGGTTCGAGTAGAAGTGCAGGGTCCAGCCCATGTCGGGGTTCACCAGGGCCTCGCCGGTGTCTTGCGGCTTGACTACGACGATCTGCGGGGCCTCCGGTGGCGGCTGGACGGCTCCGCCAGGGGCTGCTGCGGCGGTGTCCAACCCGGCGCAGGCCATTAGCACAGCCATGATATGGACAGCTTTCTGCATCTCGAGAGCTCCTTTGGGCGTATTGCGAGGCAGTCGACGCCTGGGGGCGATATAGGGGGCCAATGCGTGTCCCCCTTGCCTCCTCCCTTGCCCCCGGGACCTCCATGTTACACATCAGCCGGCTGCTGGGAAGGCGGAGAACGAGGGGCAACGTCGGCATAGCTTGGCCAGGGCGAGAATTGGGCCGGCCTATGCACCGCGGATGCAGAGGAGGCAGACCGGGGGGCCGGCGGGTTGAAACCGTAGGCAAGTTACACGAACAGCAGGGCTCGCGGTTTCCCATTTCTAGCTGCGTCCCCGTCTCAATCCCGTCTCAATCGCTCCCCGTCTCAATCGCCCGGCTAGACCATCGGTTCCGGGTGGCCGGCCTCCTTGCGTCGCGAGCCGGCCCGGAGCAGTCGGAAGCCGATGTCGGAGCGAATGAACAGATACAAGGCAGCCAGGATGCCCGCCAGAACGCCGCCGGCCAGCCCCTTGTGGTAGGTCCGGCCTACATAGATGGTCCCCTGGCCGACCTCGGGCAGGCTGGTCGGCGCCAACGGCAGGTCGTACTTTTCCGCCAAGGTGCGGACTTCGTCCAGGTGGATCACCGGCACGCCTTGCCGGATGAACCGCGGCATGACGCCGTCGACGTGTCTGACCCTGGCCGGTGGGCGAAGGTTGAGCCCCGGCCGGAACATCCGTTTGCCCATGGCGCGGCCCACCGAGACGGTACCGGCTCCGACATTAATGTAGGCGCGGATCGGCTTGTGACCGGCGTGCTTGCGGTAAAGTTCCATTCTCTGTTCCAGGCTCCGCTCATAGGTGTCGGCCTTGAGAAGCGGGACCGGATTGCGGCGGACGGCGGCGTCGATGAGCTTCTTGCCTTCCTGGGACATTCCCTCGGCGCGGTCGCCCTGTCCGCCGTAAGAGACGGCCACGCTGTGGAAGGAGATGATGCCCGCCTCGTTGAGAATCCGCTCCATGTCGAGCCACAGCAGCTCGGGCAGGTTGGCGCCAAACTGTGAAGCGCCGGCGCTGAGGATCACAATCGGTTTGACCTTGAGCGTTTCCAGGGCCGCATAAGCCGCCAGGTTGAGGGCGGGAAAGGAGCCCGAGCAGCCGACCGCCACTACGTCGTTTTCCTTCACGCCCACGCGTTTGAGCATGTCGACCACCACGGCGGCGAAGTTAGGGTTGATCGAGGTCTGCTTGGCGTTGAGGTCTCCGACCAGCGTGGTCACCGGCGACATGCGGACCCCGATCAGGCCGCTTTCGGTCGGGTCATTCTCGGCATCGATGGGGATCGACGCCCGCAGCCTGGCATAGCAGATCTGCTCCATGCCCTGGGCGGCCCGCGCGGCAGCCGCCAATTTCTCGTCGTAAAACGGCCGCTGCTGGACGGCCGGCCAGTGCTCGACCAGGCACATCCCGCCCAGCGAGATCAAGGCGATCAGCGCCAAAGCCGGTCGCGAGATGGCCCGCGGCCGCCAATAGATCTTTTTCATAGCTTCACGTCCGCCCCAAGAACCAGGATCAGAATCAGTCGCACCACCACCGAGGCGGTCAACAGCGCGCTCAGGGTTTCCACCAGGCCTTGCCGGTCCATCCAGAGGGCGATCAGGCCGGGAATGATGTATCCGATCACCTTGAGATCCACGCTGCTGGGCAGGGCGACCCCGAGGCTCCGCATCACGTCGTAAGGGAGCGCATCCATGAACACCCGCACCAGGTAGCCGGTGAGGATCATCAGCACCGTGCGGCGCTTGCCGTAGACGATGATGAAGGTGGACATCAGGTGCACGATCAGGTAGGTGCCCAAGCCGACCAGGATGGTCAGAGTAACATCCAGGGGATGGTCCAGGTTGACGGCGAAATAGCCAGGGACGACCATCCCTCCGGCGGCCAACCCGAACATCTCCGAAAAGACCAGGCTCACGGCCAGTCCGACACCGATCGCCACCGACAAGACAGGTATCATCGAAAGACCCTCAATTGACTACGGTTGGCAAAGTACTGTACCAGGTCCAAGCCGATGCCGCCGATGTTGGCCATGCCCATCACCAGGGCCGACTTGCCGGACAACCCGACGACGGTCTCGAAGATCTCGTCGACCCGGCGGTCTTCGGCAAAGGACAACTTGAGCGGATCCAGTCCGGCCTTGCTGGCGGCGCGGGCGAAGATGTAGGTGCCGCTGCCGATCAACAGATAATGGTCGGCCATGGGCCAGGTCGCCACCGCCCGGCCCAGTTGGTCGGAGCGGTCCGGCCGGTCCACGCGGCAATTGAAGATGGCAATCCGCTTCTGGACGCGAGGGTACCGCTCCAGGGCCATTCTCCAGATCCGCTCGGTGGATTCGGGGTCGTTGGCGGCAAAGCCGTTGATGAAACTGATCTGCCGGCCGAAAAAGTCCATCTCGTGGACGGTCATCGCCCCGGGGTCCGGTTTGGCCTGCCACATGCCCCGCAAGGCGGTTGAGCGGCCCACTCCCAAGTCGGCGCACACCCGCAGGGCCAGGGCCACGTTCTCCGCATGCTCAACATAGCTGAAACCGGCGAGGTCAAGGGGGGCGATTCGCTGCGTCTCCTCCGCGCTTAGGGCGACTAACTCGGTCTGCCGGTCGGCGGCAGCCGCGGCGAACAGTTTCAGGTGGTCTTGCTCGGCGGTGAACAGCCTGCCGCGAATCGGGATCATCCCCGCCAGGGCCGCCGCCACGTCCCGCTCGCTCGGTCCCATGACGTCGAGATGGTCCTCGCGGGCGTTGGTGATCACCCCGTGGGTGGCCCGAATCAGCCGCGACTCGCTCAGCCACTGGAGGTGCGGGGTGATCGCCATGCATTCCACCACCAGGGCCTCAGCCCCGGCTTCGACAGCGGCATCGACGATACGGATCTGTTCGATCACGTTAGCGCCGGCCGGCCGAAAGACCGGATATTCGGCGCCGTCAGGCAGGATCATCCGCGGCAGCGTTCCGGTGGTCTTGCAGCAAGTGCGGAGGCCGCCGGCCCGCAAGCCGGCGGCGATCAGCCGGGACACGCTGGATTTGCCCCGCGTCCCGTTGACGTGAATGCGGATTGGAATCCGCCTCAGGCGCCGCCGATGGGCGATGCCTTCCCCGAGCCCGCTGGCCACGAGAAGCCCTGCGGTTGTCAATAACACTGCTGCCGCGCTCATCTATGGGAACGTCTCCTGGTTCCAAGTCAGAGCACTGCTGGCGCTGGACATCGGCTACTCCGCCCGGAAGCGGTGGACCGTTAGCTCGTGGAACTTCTCACCCGGATTCAAGCGAGTGGAGGGGAATTGCGGCTGGTTGGGCGAGTCGGGGAAATGCTGCGTCTCCAGGCACAGCCCGGCGTGCTTGTGCAGCGGATGGCCATGGGACTTGAGCGTGCCGTTCAGGCCGTTGGCAGTGTAGAGCTGTACGCCGGGCTGGGTGGTGTAGACGTCCATGCGGCGGCCGCTGCGGGGCTCGACTACCTGTGCGACCAGGGCCAGCTCCCCTTCATGTTTGCGATTGATCACGTAGCAGTGGTCGTAGCCGCCGCCGGCCTGTTGGATGTGTGCCCCGACGGCGTGCAGGGTGGTGAAATCCATGGGCGTGCCGGCCACGCTTCTCAATTCACCCAGCGGAATGGAGCCCTCGTCGACCGGCAGATACCGATCGGCGGAAATGGCCAGTTCGTGGGAAAGAATGTCGCCCGAAGCCGCTCCAGCCAGGTTCCAATAGGCGTGGTTGGTGAGATTGACCACCGTCGGCTTATCGGTGGCGGCCGTGTATTCCATCCGCAACTGGTTATCGTTGGTGAGGCTGTAGGTCACCTCGACCAGCAGCCGGCCCGGATAGCCCTCCTCGCCGTCGGTGCTTTCATAGGAGAACCGCACTCCCGAGGCGGATGGGCCTTCCACCGGCTCGGCCCGCCAGACCACCTTGTCGAATCCGCGGAGACCGCCGTGGAGATGATTCGGGCCGTTGTTGACCGCCAGCTTGTATTTGACGCCGTCGAGGGTGAACCGGCCCTTGGCGATGCGATTGGCGTAGCGGCCGCAGATTGAGCCCAGGCACGGATGGCCCTTGAGGTAATCCTCGCACGAATCCAACGACAGGGTGATGTTCTCCAACCGGCCGCGGCGGTCGGGCGTTTCCACGGAAATGAGCGTGGCCCCGTAGGTCACGATGCTTGCCCGCAGGCCGCGAGCGTTGCTGACCGTATAGAGGTCGATGCTCGCGCCGTCGGCGGTCTGGCCGAAAAGTTGCTGTTGGACGCTCATGGTTGGACTACTTGCCCTGGGCTTGCTCTCTGAGAATCACTTCACGGCTCTTCTTGGCGCCGGCGTGGTTCGGATCGAGCTCCAAGATTTTATTGAAATCGGCCAGCGAGCGGTCCAGGTCGCCCAGCATGTGATAGACGAAACCGCGGTTTTCATAGGCCGGAATGTAGCGCGGATCGAGCAGGATCGCCTGGGTATAATCCTCGACGGCCTTGTCCAACTGGTTCTGTTTGCGGTAGGCCAGCCCGCGATTATAGTAGGCTTCCGTGTAGCGCGGGCAAAGGGCGACGGCCTTGTCGTATTCGGCGATCGCTTTTTGCAGGTCGC
>JAJYGU010000116.1 GCA_021784975.1 Planctomycetota bacterium | reverse complement strand
GATGGCGCCGACTCACCGAGGAGCACCCCCAGTTCACAGCGATTCATTTTGAGGCAGACCTTGGGATAACCGCCCAATCCGCGGCGGCTGTCGGCCAGAATTCGCAACTCCGGCCGGCGGGCGGCGATCTCGCCCACCGCCGCCAACACGCGGCTGGTCAACACGCCCGTCTCGGCCACGTCGACCTGGTCCAACAAGATCAACGCATCCACCTGTTCGGCGTGGCGCCGCAGGGCGTCGATCAAATGGTCTTCCACCTCGCGGGGCGTGGGAGTCCAGTTCTTGCTGTCCAGGCGGTTCAGTTCTCGCGGCGGCCTGCCCGGCTCCAGCACCAGCGGCTTGCAATAAGTGAACGTCCGCCGCTGCGGGGTCGTCAGAAACGAATCCAACTCTACGCCGGGCATTGCCCGCAAGGCGCGAAGCAACTCGAAGCCCTCGCCGTCGTCTCCGGCAAAGCCCAGCGGAAGGATCCGCCCAACACCTAAAGCCACCAGATTGTTGAGCACCGTGCCCGACCCGCCCGGCTGGGCTCGCACCCGGGTGACGTTGTAGACCGGCAGGCCGGTCTCCAACGAGGTTTCCTGCCGGGCAGGGTCGATTTCGAGATAGCGATCGAGGCAGAAATCGCCCAGCAGGGCGAGGCGGAGCCCGGCGTAACGATCGGTGATCTGGCGCAGCCGTTGGGGATTCATCCTGACGTGCATGATCCGTCCCCGGTGCTGAGGATACAGTCCATGAGCGGCCCCGCGTCGCGGAAATCAGGGATGACCACATCGGCGCCGACGCCCAAGAGCCGCTGCCGCTTCCATGGATCAACCTGACCGGAACCGTTGTGGGCTTCATCGCTGGCCACGGCCACCGCCAGTCCGCCGGCTTGCTTGGCGTTCTCGATCTCCACGTAGCCGTCGCCAAAGGCCAGCAGCCGCCGGCCGGGGATGTCGTTCTCCCGCAGGATGCGTTCGATGACCATCTGTTTGGAAAAGCTGCGATAGTCGTCCAGGGCCCCGTAGATCCGGGGGCCGAAATAGCGGGTCAGGTCCAACAGGGCGGCCTCGGCCTTGACGAAGGGCTCGTCCGTTCCGCTGGCCAGGCAGAGGGTCAGCCCCCTCTCTAGGAGTTGCTCTAACAATCGTCGGCTGCCGTAGACCAGCCAATCGTCGGGGCGAGCATGGCCGGTTTGCAGGGCCTCAATGCGGCTGTGGATCCGCTCGTCCAGACGCCGTAAATACTCGTGCTTGTACCAGAGCGGCTCACGGGGCTGGCCGCCGCGCTCACGAATCCGCTCGACCAACTGGATCATTTGATAGATGGTCTGCTTGCCGGTGAGCCGCATGATGTCGTCGTAGACCAGGTGGTGCAGGTCGGCGTCGCTTTCGCCGGGCTTGCGCGGCAGCATCTCGACAAACATCGGCGTCATCACTTCCGGCCAGCCCTGCCGGATCAACGACAAAGTCCCGTCGAAGTCGAACAACACGTAACTGATGTCCGGCCGCGGCCGAAAACCGGGGCTGAATTCCACCGAACCCGCAAACCGCCGCCCGCTCTGCTCATCACACGCAACCATCAACAGGACTCTCCCCAGGGTTTTGCAAAACCTCAATCATACCCGTGGCCTTGGCGGCCAACCAGTATCCCCGCGGCAGGCGAAGGATCGCCGGGGGGCGGCTGGCGGCCCAGGCGCAAGGCCGCGGCCAGCACCAGCCCGGTGAAATACACGATGCCTGCCGACCAGAGCACGTCGCTGGCGAAATGGCAGCCGGCCACGATCCGGGCGAGTCCCAGGAGGCCGCCGCCGGCCAGGCCCAAGAGCAAGAAAGCCGCGGCCAGCCCGCGCCGTTTTCGATAGAGGACGAAGGCCGGCGCCATCAGATAGAAGCCCATGGCCGCATGGCCGCTGGGAAAGGAGGAGTCGTCGTGGCCGGGCCCGCGATCCAAGACGCGGAC
The DNA here is from genome assembly GCA_021784975.1 of Planctomycetota bacterium. Classification (GTDB taxonomy): domain Bacteria; phylum Planctomycetota; class Planctomycetia; order Pirellulales; family Thermoguttaceae; genus JAJYGU01. The sequence goes on along the minus strand of JAJYGU010000116.1, from coordinate 3,705 downwards.
GAATGGCCGCGGGCCGCCAAAGGGGATCGTGCTGTGGGGACGCGGCCGCTGCCAACAGGGCTTGCACGCCACGTTCACCAGCAGGCCGGGACCGGCTGCCAGCAGCAAGGCATAGAAGAGAGCGGCGTCGCGCCACCGCTGCAACTTCCTAAAGCCAAAGCTGACCAGCCACACCGCCAGCCCGCCGCAGCCCAAGATCAGCCCTGGGTAGCAACCCCAGCGGTAGAGAGCGGCCCACGGTTGAGCGGTCGCCAACGGCCAGGGGACCAAGGCTCCCCGACCGGCATAGAACCACTGCGCCAAGGTGAGGTCGGCGTTGCTCATGCGGAAGAAGACCGTCAGCGCCAATAATGCCAAGCCGGGAATCCACACGGTCGGCGCGGCAAGCGCTGCACGGCCGGCCTGGGCCAGGGCGCGCCCTCGGCCAGGGATGAAAGGGGAGGGCGGAGGGCCGAAGGCAGCCGGCTCGATTTTGCATTTTACCTTTTTCATTTTGCCTTTTTCTTCCGCCCCCCACCGCGTCCGGTGTGGATGGCGGGCTTAGATCCGGATAACCGTGGCCCCGCTCAGCCGGCGCACCAGACGCCGCATCTCCAGCACGCTGAGTGTCGCCAGCACCTGCGAAATCGGGAGTTGGCTCTGTGCGACGACCTGGTCGATCGAGGTCGTCTGGCTGCCGATGGCCGCCAGCACCTGCTGCTCAATCTCGTTCAACAGCAACTCCGCCGGATGATGGACCGGCGGGCGGCCATCGCCGGGGGCGGCCTCGACCAGCGGGCCGAGCTCCTCGAGCACGTCGTCGACCGACTCCACCAATCGGGCTCCGTCGCGAATCAACTGGTGGCAGCCTCGCGAGGCCCGGCTATCCACGTTTCCCGGCACGGCGAACACTTCGCGACCCTGTTCCATGGCGTGCCGGGCAGTGATCAAGGCCCCGCTCCGTTCGGCGGCCTCGACCACCACGACCCCCAACGACAGGCCGCTAATCAGGCGATTCCGCTGGGGAAAGGCGCCGGGCAGCGGCTCGCTGTTCGGCGGGGCCTCGCTCAACAGCGCCCCATGGGCGGCCACCTCGGCGGCAAGCTGGGCATGCTCGGGCGGGTAGATGTTCAGCACTCCGCTGGCCAGCACCGCCAACGTGCGGCCGCCGCCCGCCAGCGCCCCTCGGTGGGCGGCCGCATCGATGCCGCGTGCCAACCCGCTGACCACCGTCAGCCCGGCGCGGGCCAAACCGCCAGCCAGCCGCTCGGCCTGCCGTAGGCCATATTGGGTAGCGTGCCGCGTGCCGACGACGCCGACGGACAAGGCGTCGGAAGCCTGCAACCCGCCGCGGACGAACAGCACCGCCGGCGGATCGTAAATCTCGCGCAGCACCCGCGGATAATCAGGCCGAGCGTCGCTGAGCACGTCGATCTGGTGCGCTTCGCAGAGCGCCAGCACGGCCTCCGCCTCAAGCTGATCGGCGTCGGCAATCTTCCGCGACAGCTTGCCACCGACGCCTTGTACTTCGCGCAGCGCGCTGGGGGCGGCGGCCAGCGCCGCCCGCGCCGAACCAAACCGCTCGATCAGCGATTTGCGGATCCGCGGCCCAACGCCAGAGACGAGCGAGAGTCGCAACGTGTCAACCAACTCGTCGCGGTCAGCCATCGGACCTGGGCCGGCACAGCCGGGACACTCCGCGATTCAAACCGGCCAGCAAACTAGAAGCCGCGGGCTTGCCCAGCCGGCAGATCAGAAAAACACTGGGCAAGCCGCCTAAGACAGTCATGGCGGGGCCACAAGAGTGCCGGCCGGCTAGTACTTCATATTGTACACCGACCCGCCGCCGACCGTGGGTCCGGCGATCATGGTCCCAAAGATCGTGTCGGTGTTGTACTTGGCCGGAATGCTTTCGCCTTCCTTGGTGATTTCGATGCGGTAGAAACCGTACGGCATGCCTTCCGGCTCGCCGGCCCTGACGGGCACGCTGGGAGCCACCGAACCGCCCCCCTGGCTCGTTCCACTGCCGGACGGGTAGTTGGAACCGAGGAATTTCTCGGGCACCAGCTTGACGGTAGCCCCCACCAGCGGCTTGCCGTTGTGGTGGACGATGCAGCGGAAGGGGCACCGGCCGACTTTTTGGACCTGCCAACCATGAATTAATTGGGTGATTTGGTCCGCGGTGACTTCACCGTGATTCCTGGCCGCCAGCGCATCCAAGGACCGGCACTTGGCCAATTCGTCGCCAGAGATCTTGCCGTCATGGTTCGTGTCGAATTCGTCGATGGCTGCCTTCCCGGCCGCCGCCGCGTTGATCGAGGGGGGCTTGATCGGTCTCGGACCTCCAAAGAAACAGCCCGCACAAATCAGCAACGCCGAGGACGCTGCACCCAAGCCGACAATCGCGCGCGATCGGTAACGAGACATGGTTCAACCACCTTTCAGCAAGAACAGTCAGGGGACGTTGTGAACAAACCTTATCCATAAGCTAGCAAAATGCCAGCCGGCCGTCAAAGGGGGAGTGAAATTCCCTCGGGAAAATATCGGTCTTTCGGACCTCGATTTTGCGGTCTGAAATTGCTCCACCGCGGTTGTCGGAGCGTTGGGTCCAACGCGCCGGTGGAGCGGTCCCTTATATTCCTCGCAACCCCTAAATTTGAATTCAGCGCCGTTGGTAAGTGCCCATCAGCACGCCTTCCGCCAACACGTGGCCGCGGATGCTCTCCAGCAGGGCGTTCTTGGACAGCCCCGGCGGTTGGTCCAACTGGCGATCCACCGCATAAAGCCGGAAATAATAGTGATGCACCCCGTGGCCTGGCGGCGGCATCGGACCGCGGTAGCCGAGGGTGTCGCCGGAGGGCCAGGAGTTCTTACCCTGCACGGCGCCGGCGGGCTCCTGGAGCTGCGGCCGTCGCGGAATCGCTTCCGGCAATCCCTTGGCGTCGGCGGGAATCTTGTAGATCACCCAGTGGACCCAAGGTTGAGGGCTCGGCGCATCGGGGTCGTCGCAGATGAGCGCCAGCTCCTTGGCATTTTCAGGCACACCCGACCACGACAACGGCGGAGAGATGTCCTCGCCTTCGCCGGAGTATTTTTTCGGAATCGGATGGCCTTGGGTAAATGCCGGACTCGTGATCGAAAGTGTCATACGTTTTGCTCCTTTTTTCCCGGCCGCCTGCTGTGCCGCCGAGTGGCCGTCGTCAGCAGCGACGCCACAGCCGACCACGACCACTACGGCCGTCAGCCACAGGACTGTTCTCATAGCGAGTCGAAGCATGAAATGTCCCCCATTTTCACCACCCGACAGGAGAATTCTGTCCGAATCATATCCTCCACGGTCAAACGGATGCAACCCCCCGAAGCGAGCCGCGACCGTCCTCTTTTCGCCACGTGGGCGGAGTGCAGCGCGGCCTTCCTCCCTCCGCTTTCGGGCCTGTACGGGCGCAAGGGGGGACAGTCCCCGCCATCCGCTTTCTGTTTCAGCCTTTCACCACGCCGACCGGGCGCAGCCGGGCGACTTTCCGCGCCAAGCCGGCGCGATGCACCACGTCGACCACCATGCTCACATCCTTGTAGGCCGCCGGCTGCTCTTCGGCCAGCCCTTTCCAACTGCGGCATTTGGCGATCACACCGCGCTCGGCCAATTCGCGATCAATGCGGCGGCCGCGGGCGTCTTGCACGGCGGCCGTCCGGCTCATCACCCGGCCCGCCCCATGGCAGGTGCTG
>JAJYGU010000275.1 GCA_021784975.1 Planctomycetota bacterium | reverse complement strand
TAACGCTAAAAGAAATTCGGAATGAACCCGTCAGAGAGCTTGTCGCCGCCAATGCCCATTTGCATCTATGGAGTACCAATGCGTTTCTGCGACAAGCGTTCGACGTGATTGGTGCATGGGGATTCCGATACAAGTCTTGCCTTGTCTGGATTAAGCCGCAGCTAGGAATGGGCAACTACTGGCGTGTTTCCCATGAATTCCTACTGCTTGGTGTCCGCGGAAACCTGCCGTTCCGCAACCAAACATGCAAGAGCTGGCTCGTCTTTCGACGGACGCTCCACAGTCGCAAACCGTACGCATTCCGAGAGTTGGTTGAGCTTGTCAGCCCTGGACCGTACCTGGAACTGTACGGCCGCGAAGAGCAGCCGAACACCGGTTGGACGGTGTATGGCAACCAGGTTGAACGAAGGCTGTTCTGAGGAGGGTCCCGAACCGTGGAACAGACGATGGCAAATACGGAACAATTGGCCCGGAGAATTGGGGAACTCGAAGAGCAGCTTGAGGCGTTACAGGCTGAACTGGAAAAGGCTCGAAAGCAGCCACATCGCAGCCGTCTTCAGCCTACACGTCGTTCCCTCACGCACAAATTCGCGGTTGGCGGGCATGAAGGCTACATGACGGTTGGTCTGTTCGAGGACAATCGGCCAGGTGAACTCTTCCTGACTGTAGCGAAGGAAGGAAGCACAGTTGGCGGCCTCATGGACACGGTGGGCATCCTCACGAGCCTTGCGCTTCAGTACGGCGTACCCGTCGAAACACTTGCCCACAAGTTCGAGTACGTCAGTTTCGAGCCCAGCGGTTGGACGGCGAACAAGGCCATTCGGCGGGCATCGTCGATTATCGACTACGTTTTCCGCTGGCTGGGAGTCGAGTTTAGCGAGTCGTATCGACAGGCAAAACTCGAAGCGGACAGATCACAGCATGAATCTTCAACCCGAGCTTCGTCATGAAAAGAAAACGGCTCCGACACGATCACGCAACGTACTACTTCGTCTGTTCGCGTTGCGAGGCGAAGTGGTTTGCAGCAGACAGCAAGAGTCGTTGTCCGCGTTGTGGGGCTAAAAGAACATCGCTTGAGCAGCTTGTACCACCTTGGCGACAAATAGCCGTGACGCCAGGAACATGAACAGGAGTGGAAATGCCACGGCAGCAAACCCAACTCGAAGCGCTGACACCCGGACAACTGGCCCGGCGTTGGGGGGTTAGCGTGGCGCGGGTGCGCGTGCTCGTCAAGAGCGGCCGGCTGCCGGGGGCGTTTCGCATTCCGTCGGTTGGATGTTACGGCGAGACGATAAAGATTCCGCTTGCCGGCGTCGTAGAAATCGAACGCGAATGGGCTATCAACGGTAACAGCGGCGAAACGCGACGCCCACGTGCTGCTCGGCGAACAAGTGGTTCGCCCAAGCTAAAGCACTTTCCCGAACTTAACCGCCCCATTGGCGCTGAGTCTCCCGAAGAAGCTCAGTTCCCCGGAAACCCGTGAGTGCCGATCCGCAGGACACGATTCAACTTCCTATTCAGGTCCTGCGGGTCGGTCTTTTCTTCTCAGCAAACGCCCACCTTCCTCTCGCGGGCGTTAGTCCTGACCTCGGCCCCTTGAATCCGCCGTTGAATATCTTGAAGATGTTCGACCTTGAGGTGAACATATCGGTGAGTCATGCGGGCCTCTGTGTGGCCCATCAACTCAGCAAGCTCTATATCGCTAACCTTCCCTACTCCATCTGTTCCATACGTATGCCGGGCGCTGTAGAGCACGACGCGCTCGCCGCCCTTCATTCCCAGATTGGCCCGCTCGCGGATGCGATCCATCTTCGTGATTAGGCAGTCCTTCGTGTAGGGCCGGCCCCGAAGGTTGAGAAAGACGTGATCCTTGCCTTCGTGCGGCCGGCGGGCAAGCCAGCGGCACATCATCCAAACAGCCCTCGGAAGCGGGATGATTCGAGGGCGTGGCTCTCGCTGCCGCGTGATCGTCTTGTGCTCGGGGATAATCCAGAGCCCGTTCTCCAAATCCACCCATTCCCAAATCAGGCTCCGAAGCTCGCCTGGCCGGCAGCCGGTCAAGCGGAGAGCAATCAAGACGCGGCGAAAACACCGGTCGCTGTTCCGAAGAAGTGCGCCCAATTCGGCCCGCGAGATAATCCGCGTCCGCCGCCGTGCGCGGGGCTTGCGGTATTTGGGCACTGGGCTGCTGTCGAGGAGTTCGTTCTCGACCGCCCAGTTAAAGACCTGTTGAACCGTAGTGAGCGTATCCTTGACCGTGGTCGGGCTGTAGTCGCCCTTGCTCATCTCCTGCTCAATCTTGGCCAAATGGAACTTCCGCATTTCGCAAACGCGGAGACTCGTCCCGAGAATCCGCAAGGCCCTAAGGATTCCGTAGCGGAATGCCCGATAGCTGGTGAACTTCTTCGTCGCCTTGATGTGATCGAGGTACTCGTCTGCCAGTTCGCTGAACGTGGCGTTGAGCCAGTCGCGGCCGGCTGTGAATCCCTTCTTGGCTTCAACGAGGCGGGCTTTCAGCTTTCGACAAGCGGCTTTGTAGTCCTTGTCGAGCTTCTTGCGTTTACCGGCGATGGTAGCACACCACCACCCCGAGGCACCGTGGAGCCACGGCTTTCCAGAAGATTTGCGAGCCATTTTGGGTCTCCTATGGAGTTTGTTGACTTCCACAGAAAACCCGTGAGTGCCGAGCCGTAGGACGCGATTCAGTGTCCTATTCAGTGTCCTACGGGCCGGTCTTTAATTGTAAGCTGTTTGGTGACTTTTTGTAAACCGTTTGCCATCAACTGCTTACTGAGTCGGGGCGACTGGATTTGAACCAGCGACCTCTTGGTCCCGAACCAAGCGCTCTAGCCAGGCTGAGCTACGCCCCGAAGTATCCTAAGTGCCGATACGGTAATGCTTTTCGCCATCAACCTGCCGTTCGCCACAATCTATCTACCCCACTCAAACTAACGCTTTTCCATCCGTTTGCGCGCCGGTTATCAGACGAACTCAGACGCATATCAGACGGAAGTCAGACACCGCGGAACCAGCGACCAACAGGTAGAAGATACCAAGCGTTTGGGCAATGGTCAACCATACCGTTGTGACCTTTCTTGCTGGAAGAGGTTGTGCCATCAATGCTTAGAGGAAGGGCGTCTAAAGATCAAGAAGCTCCGCCCCACAGCGCACGCGCCCGCGGACGCACGCCCGTCCCGCCGGGAGCGCGATCGCGGCGGGCTAACTGCCGGACTGAAAACGACTTAGGGAGGCAGTCGCCCGACGCATGCCTGGCTGCCCGACGTATAGCCCCTTGCAGCCGCACTCGGGGGAAATTATAGTGTGTGGTTCGCCGCTTGCCGCGAGGACACGAGTGGGCGAGGGCCGCGCGCGTTAGGGCTCGGTTTCCGTTGGCAACCGCGGAGGAGCGGAGCCCTAGTCGCTGCGCCCTGCGTGGCGTATTTTTCCCTCACGCGGAGCGTGAGCAGTACGTTGGTACCTGGGACAGACGCTATGGACCTGTCACGACTGCGAAACATCGGCATTTCGGCCCACATCGATTCCGGCAAGACGACCCTCAGCGAGCGGATCCTGTTCTACACCGGCCGCATCCACCGCATGCAGGAAGTGCATGACGCCCAAGGCGGCGGGGCCACCATGGACCACATGGAGCTCGAGCGGGAGCGCGGAATCACCATCACCAGCGCCGCCACCCAGGTCGAGTGGGGCGATGCCACCATCAATCTGATCGACACCCCGGGCCACGTCGATTTCACCGTCGAGGTTGAGCGCAGCTTGCGAGTCCTCGACGGAGCGGTGCTGGTGCTATGCGCCGTGGGCGGGGTGCAGGCACAGTCCTTGACCATTGACCGCCAGATGCGCCGCTACCACGTGCCGCGATTGGCCTTCATCAACAAGATGGATCGCACCGGCGCCGACCCCGTCAAAGTGGTCGAGCAGTTGCGGGCCAAGCTCAGTTGCGACGCCCAGTTGATGCAGTTGCCCATCGGTCGCGAGGGCAGCTTTGCGGGCGTCGTGGACTTGATCGAGCAGAAGGCGTACTACTTCGACGGCGACAGCGGCGAGACGGTGCGGACCGAGGCTATTCCGGCCGATATGATCGGCCCGGCGCATACCGCCCGGCAACACCTGCTTGAAGCCCTGTCGATGTACAGCGACGAATTGCTGGAGAAGTTGTTGGCCGAGGAGGAGATTCCCTCGGAGCTTCTCTACGAGGTGGCCCGATCGGCGGTGGGGCAGTTGGAGTTCACCCCGGTGTACCTCGGCGCGGCCTATCGCAACAAGGGCGTTCAGCCGCTGTTGGACGCGGTCGTCGAGCTGCTCCCCTCGCCGCTGGATTGCCGCGTAACGGCGTTTGGCAATCCGAAGCGCGGGCACGCGCCGGACCGTCTCCCCGATGTCCCCGACTCGCACGAAGGTCCCAAAGAGTTGCCGCTCTCGCCCGACCCGAACCTGCCGACGGTCGCCATGGCCTTCAAGATGGTCGAAGACCCCTATGGAACACTGACGTTCATGCGGCTCTACCAGGGCCGATTCGTCAAGGGGGGGACGTATTTCAACCAGCGCACTGGCCGCAAGGAACGCTTCAGCCGCATCGTCCGCATGCACGCCGACCAGCGAGCCGACATTGAGGAGGCGGTGGCCGGCGATATTGTCGCCGTGCTGGGCATCGACTGCGCCAGCGGTGACACGTATGCCTCCCAACCGAACTACTGCACGCTACAGAACATGTTCGTGCCCGAGCCGGTGATTCGCATGGCCATTGCGCCCCTGGTCCGCGACGGGGCCGACCGGCTGAGCAAGGCCCTGCACCGTTTCCGCCGCGAGGACCCCACGCTGCAGGTGACTACCGATGAGGAGACGGGCGAGACGATCCTCGCCGGCATGGGTGAGCTGCACCTGGACATCTACGTGGAGCGGATTCGCCGCGAATACAACGTGGCGGTGGAGGTCGGGGCGCCGAAGGTAAACTACCGCGAAGCGCCCACGCAGGCCGCCGCGTTCAACACCCGGCACCGCAAACAGACCGGCGGGGCCGGGCAGTACGCACATATCGTGGGCCGGCTGGATGTCCTGCCGGAAGACGCCGAAGAGAGTTTCCTGTTCGAAGAGCACATCGTCGGCGGTCGGATTCCCAAGCAGTATCTGCCCGCCATCGAAAAGGGCTTCCGCTCGATGCTCGCCAAGGGACCGATCGCCCGCTATCCGGTGGTCGGCCTGTCGGTCATGATCGAGGATGGTTCCTACCACGAGGTCGACAGCTCCGACCTGGCATTTCAGATCTGCGCGCAGACGGCCATGCGGGAGGCCTTCCCGCGGACCAAGCCGGTCTTGTTGGAGCCGGTGATGAAGATTGAGATCGAGTGCCCCAGCCAGTTCCAGGGAACGGTGGTCGGCAACCTGACGGCCCGCCGCGGGCTGGTGGTGGCCACGGAAGTCCACGGCGCGGACGCACGCATCGAGGGCGAGGTGCCGCTGGCCGAGAGCTTCGGCTACTCGACCGACCTGCGGAGCATGACTCAAGGCCAGGGCACGTTCACCCTCGAGTTCGCCCGCTACAAGCGGCTGCCCAAGAGTCTGGAAGAAGAGATCATCGCCGAACGGAAGAAAGCGGTCTTAGCGGGGGCGGTATAGTGTGCCGCCGGGGACCGTTGTCATTCTGAGCGTACTCTGCCACGGTAGTGGCACCATGTGAGTAGCCTGGGGTGGAGCGCAGCGCAACCCCCGGTTATGATACGCGGATGGGGGTTGAGCCGGGTTAGCGGCGAAAGATTGCCGGGAGGTTCACCATGCCGAACACCTACACCCAAAGTCGTGCCACTACGTGGCACACGCCACGCACATGAATCCGATTCCGCGGGTTGCGCTGCGCACCACCCGCGGCTATTCGAAGGTGACCGCTACGCGGTCGCAAACTCGCTGTCTTTATTTTGTTTTCGCACTAGGACCACACGTTCCGTCCCCCGGCCACCGACACATGGTCGATGGGAGTGCGACGTCCGCCCGCGGCAACGAACGCTGCTGGTGACGGTCATCGGCTAAGAAGACGGCTCGCCGTGCTGCACGTGATGCACGAGGATCCGCTCGCCGTCGTGTGCCACCAGGCCGTTGCCGTCATCTTCTGGAAGATTCTCGATCCGCGTGCGCGGCGGTTCTCTTGCCGGCGCCGCGGCGGGCCTGCGCCGCATGAGACGGGCGGTCAGGCTACTCAGATCGTCGAACAACGAATAGGCCACCGGCGTGGCCAGCAACGTCAACAGCAGCGAGAGCGTCTGTCCGCCGATAATCACGCCGCTAATGGCCTTGTTGACCGCCGCCCCTTCGGCATTCGAGATGAAGGTGGGAATCATACCGGCTACGAAGGCCACCGTGGTCATAAGGATCGGACGCAGGCGGTCGCGGTTGGCGGCCACGATGGCCTCGAACCGCGGCATGCCTTCCGCCCGCAGCGCATTGGTATGGTCGATTTGCAGGATCGAGTTCTTCTTCACCACCGCAAACAGCACTAGGATGCCCAACAGCGAAAAGATGTTGAGCGATTGGTGAAACATGAGCAGCGAGGCCAAGGCAAACGGCAGCGTCAGCGGCAAGCACAACAGGATGGTGATGGGATGCAGCCACGACTCGAACTGGGCGGCGATGCACAGGTAGACAAAAATGAAGGCCAGCACGAAGGCCAGGAAGAAGGCCCGAAAGGCCTTGGCCATTTCCTTCGACTTGCCCAACAGCCCGGTGCGGTACTCCGGTCCCATGCCCAGCTTCTGGGCCGAGGCATCGAGGGCGTCCAAAAGGGTTTGTTGCGAGGTGCCGGGTGTCATATTGGCGTTGATGGTGACCTGACGCGTGCGGCCGAGGCGGTTGATTTCGGCCGGTCCGGCCCCCTTTTCGAAGCGGACCACGTCGCCCAAGGGGATTGTGCCGAACTTGATCGAGGGCACGGTAATCATCTTTAGTTCGTCCAGCCGATTGCGGACGTCGGCGATCGCCCGGACGTGGACCTCGTATTGCTCGCCGCGATCGGTGAAGTCGGATACCTTGTCGCCGGCCACCAAGAGCCGCAGCGTGTTGGCGATGTGGGCGATCGACACGCCCAGTTCGGCCGCCTTGGGGCGGTCCACCCGGATGCCGTACTGCGGTTTGCCGGTCGAAAGCGAAGAATCGACGTCGACCGCGCCGGGCACCTGGCGGAGCTCGGCCATTACCGCCTTGGCATACTGTTCGAGCTTCTGCATGTCGGGACCGCCGATCATGTACTGCACGTCGGCCGACGAAAAGCCGCCGCCCGAGATGACCGACACCGGATTGACACTGAGCCGCAGATGCTGGTCGGCGTAGTTGGGCAGGATGTGCTTACGGACGAAATCCATAATCTCCGGCTGTCCGAACTTGCGGTCGGCCAGATCGACCAGCCGCACGTAGGCCGTGCCCTGATAGGGGATCCGCTGGTCGGTGTCGGCCACGCTGGCCAGGGTGTATTTCACGCCTTGCAGCGTGCGGATGTCGCGGGCGATGCGGGCGACCAACACCTGGGTCGCTTCCAGCGAAGTGCCTTCCGGCGCGCGAACGCTCACCTCGAACTCCGAGGAATCGTCGTCGGGGATGAAGTTCTTTGGCACGGCGCGAAACAGCATGGGCAGCGTGGCCATGCAACCGACGACTACGGCCACCACCAGCCACCGTTGCCGCAGCGAAAACCGCAAGGCGGCCAGGTAGACGCTTTCGATGGCCCGGTAGAAGACTTGGCCCTTGGTGCCGCCGGTGGCGTGTTTGTCCGGTCCCCTCTCCCTCGGGGAGAGGGTTGCATCGCCCGGTCCCCTCTCCCTTTGGGAGAGGGCTAGGGTGAGGGGGTCGCGCCTCTGACTGTCGTTCGCCCTCACCCCCGACCCCTGCCCCGCAGGGAGAGGGGACCCGAAGTCATCTTGGCTGCTGTCGCTTGCCCTCACCCCCAGCCCCTCCCCCACAGGGAGAGGGGAGACGGCGTCGTTCGCCTTCCCCTTCTTGAACCATCGCGCCGCCAGCATTGGGGTGAGCGTAAAGCTGACCAGCATGCTCACCACGATGGTGCCGGCCATGGTGATGCCGAAGGATTGCAGGAAACGGCCCACGATGCCTTCCATCATGGCGATCGGCAGGAACACCGCCACCAGCGAAAGGGTGATGGCCATTACGGCCAGACCGATCTCGGCGGTGGCCGCCAACGCCGCATCGAACGGCGTGTACTTCTTCTCCTCGATGAAACGGAAGATGTTTTCCATCACGACGATGGCGTCGTCGATCACGATACCCACCGAGAGCGTGAGCGCCAGCAACGTCATGCTGTTCAGGGTGAAGCCCATGTATTTGATGATCGCGAAGGCGGCCACGATCGAGGCCGGGATGGAAATGGCCGCAATCACGGTTGCCCGGACGTTCGCCAGGAAGAAGAACACCACGAGGGCCGCCAGCCCACCGCCGAGGAGCAGGTGCTCCTTGACGGTGTCGACCGAGGCCTTGATGAATACCGACTGGTCGCGGACGATTTCGACGTGGTAATCCTTGGGCGTGATGGGCCGCAACGACTCGAGCCGTTCCTTGAGGGCCTCGGCCACTTGCACCGTGTTCGTGCCCGATTGCTTGCGGATGTTCAAGAGCACGCAAGGGGTGTCGTTGTAGAGCGAGGCGCTTTGCACCGCTTGGGTCGAGTCCTCGGCGCGGCCCAGGTCGCCGATGGTGATGGTCCGTCCGTCGCGGTTGGCCACGCTGATGGCGTCCATCTGCGGCATGTTGCTCACCCGGCCCATGGTGCGCAAGGTGTACTCGGTTGCGCCGACCTTCATCGAGCCGCTGGGCATTTGCAGATTCTGCGAGGCCACCGCGTTGGCCACGTCGACCACGCTCAGCTTGTAGGCCCGCAGCTTGAGCGGCTCGAGTTGCACGTTGATCTGCCGCTTCTGCCCGCCCACGATCATCACCTGCCCCACGCCGGAGACCGTCTCCAACTGACGGCGGAGGATCTTATCGCAATACTCGGTGAGGTCGCGGATGGTGGCCGGCGGGGGGGCGGAAACCGCCACCGCCAAGATGGGCGTGGCGTCTGGGTCGAGCTTCTCCACCGTCGGTTGCTCAATGTCCTTGGGCAATAACGGCAACACGCTGTTGAGCTTGTCGCGGACCTCTTGGGCGGCCACGTCGCCGTCCTTCTCCAACACAAACTGGACAAAAACCTGCGAAATACCTTCCGACGAGGTCGAACGCAGCTCCTCGATACCGCTGATGGTGTTGACCGCCTCCTCGATCTTGTCGGTGATCTGCGTCTCGATGTCCTCGGGGGCCGAGCCGGGTTGGCGAGTGGTCACGGTGATGATCGGGAAATCGACCTTCGGAAAGCGGTCGAGGCCGAGTTTCAAATAGCCGAAGACGCCGAACACCACCAGCACCAGGATCAGCACGCTGGCGAAGACCGGGCGCTTTACGCAGACCGCAGCCAGTGGGTTCATGGGCGCACCGCGACTCCGTCGTGGACCAGCTCGGGCCGGGCCACCAGGGTCTCTTTGCCGGTCAGCCCGGAGCGAACGTGGATTTTTTCCCGATCAGCTTCGCCCAAGGCGACCACTTCCTCACGGGCAACTCCGTCGCGGACGACGAAGACGCGAGCCACCTCACCGGCCCGCTGCACCGCCCGGCTGGGGACAAGGACTTCGGCCCGCCGGTTGGGAAGCTCCAACTGGGCGGTGGCGAACAGGCCCGGCCGCAAGGCCCCGTCCGCATTGGGCACCACGGCTTCCACCAGCATCGAGCGGGTGTCGTCGCTGACCACTGGCGTGATGAACCGCACTTTGCCGGTGAAGGTGCGATCGGGATAACTATCGACTTGGAAACGGACCGTCTCGCCCGGCTGGATGCGGCCGATGTCCTGCTGGGGCACGGTCAAGGAAAGCCGCAGCGGATCGATTCGCACCAGCGTCACCACTTTGGTGGCGTCCATGCCCGATGAGATCTGCTCGCCTACCGCCACCAGTTTCTCGGCCACCCAGCCGTCGAACGGGGCGCGGATGGTGGTGTCGGCCACCGCCTTTTCCAGGATGGTGAGCTTTGTCTGAGCCGTCTTGCACACCTGGTAGGCCTGCTTGATCTGGAACAGGGCCTGGCGGTATTTTTGCGACGCCAACTCGTATTCGGTCTTGGTTTGATCGTAGGCTTCCGCCGTGATGACCTTCTTGGCGTGCAATTCGTCCGCGCGTCGCAGATTCGCGGCCGCCAGGTCGGTGGATGCCTTCGCCAACCGCACCTCCGGCTCGTCCATCGGGTTGAAGTCTTGCAGATTCGTGTCGATCCCCAGGCGAGCCTTCAGTTCGTCAAACATCGCTTGGCCTTCCGCCAGCCGGTTCTTGGCGTCGGTCGGGTCGATTTGCACCAGGACGTCGTTCTTCCGCACCATGCTGCCGCGATCGACCAGCACCGCGGATACAATGCCGCTGGTGTTGCTGGCCACGCTGGATTGCTCGTCGGCCAACAGGGTGCCGGTCAGGCGGAGCGAATCGCTGCGCTCAACCACCTCGGCCGACACTGTCTCGTACGGCGCGGCCGCCGTAGTGCCGACGTTTTCGTTGCGAAATCCGAGGGAAGCCTTGCCGGCGGCATTTCCGGCAGCAGCGCTTTCCCGCTGGAGCGCGCCCACGCTCAGATATTCTGGGGCCCGGGCCGAAGCAAGCCAGACGCCGAGGCCGGCCATGGCCGCCAGCAGCGACCACCACAACCAGCGTCGTCTGCCTTGCCGGCGCGGCTCTCCGCTCGGCCGTTGCAGTTCTGGATCGCCTTGGGCGGTGTGCGGCGTTGAAGGTTCCGCCGGCCGCGTTCCGCCATGGGCGATGATCGTGTCTTTGGTCAGCGTGGTGCTCACGTTCCGTCTCCCGACTCGCAAGAGGAGAGTGTTCCTCCGGCTGAACAAGCCGGCTGCTTGCACAAGCCCCGCAAAAATATATCGACCGCATACTCACTCATTGGGCCAATGCCCATCGAGGGCAAAAAGCCCGTCAAGAACGCGGCCCCAAACACCAGACACCCGACGGCGAGCGTCGTCTGCCGTGGGTCTACCGGCCGCAACTCCCCGGAGTCGATCCCGTGCTGAAGGATCTCGGCCATCCGGGCGATCAGCTTCTCGTGGTACTGGCGATGCGACTGGGGCCCCAATCCGCGAAACTCGGCCCGTTCCTGGAGCGTCAACTCCAGATAATCGGGATGGTCTTCAAAGAATCGGGCATGGGCCAAAGCCGCCGCCCGCAGCTTAGCATAGGCGCCCTCGACCTTATCGGCGGCCGCGAAGATGCTCCGCTCCATCCGGGCCAGGACTTCATAGCACGTACTCCAGAACAGGTCCTCCTTATTGGAAAAATAGCGGTAGACGGTTCCCTTACCGACGCCGGCCCGGTCGGCAACCACTTGGACGTCGGTGTCGCGATATCCGCACTCGGCAAAGGTGCGGATGGCCTGTTCCACGATGGCGTCGCGTTTTTCGGGGTCAGCCGGAGTTTGGCGGTTTGCAGCGGACATGGCTGGTTCGCATGAGCGGGCACGGGCATGGACGGACGCGCCCGTCCGATTTCAATGTTACCCACGGTGCGCAGTCCCGTCAATGGAACAAGAAGGCAAGGGCACCCGCGAAACCGCCGCTGTTCAACGACAGGCGAGGAGCACGGCGATCAACCTAAGCGGCCGTCCGTTAACAACTTCCACTTTCGCCAAGGGGACAGTCCCATTTTCGTCGGACGAAAATTGGGACAGTCCCCAACTTGTTCTTGGACGGCCGCTAACGAGTGTGCTAAAAACAACTTGCGCGCTTAGGCGTACTCATGATGCGCCGTGTAATGAATACGGAAGTTCTTTCGCACCCGGCCCTACCCCCGCGCAGGAGGTGCCCCGCCGCCAGGCCGCACCCGCTTTTGCACGTCGGTCTCCAGGACGCCGAACGTCGCCTCGTGTCGCTGGATGGTCAGTTGCAGGGCGTGCAGCATGCGCTTGGCCGTGTAGAAGTTGGTAATGATCCGCTGGCTGACCGGAATCGGCTGGGTGGGGATGCCAAAAGGCTGCGGATTTAACCCAAAATCGATGATGAGCTCTTCCGGCGTACCGGTAACGCGACAGAAGTTAGCGTAGTTGGCCAAGACCTTGGAGTCGTCGATCTCCACCTGCACCCGCTGTTGCGGCTGGGGCTGGGGCGGCTGAGCCGCGGGTTCAGCCGACAATTCATTGGCGGGATTGTCTAGTTCGGGTTTGTCCGGGATCTTGGCCATGGATCGCTCCTTGCTGGGCAACGAAAGAAACGGAGTTCGTTCGACGGGCACGTACTCCCCAATTATAGCACATGGCCAGGATGGCGGCATCATGGGTGGTATGCCACCCCTCCTGAAATGCACTGACCCGCCGGTGCTCGAAAAAAACAGTCTCCTGCCGGGGCCGCTCATGCCTCGCTTTCGATTGCAGGCAGGGTCACTGGGAACTGGCTCCCCGCATGCGGTACCGGTAGAATGGCACTTTTGGCGAGTCAATGATAGGAACCTTCGATGGATCCCTTGCGATCGTGCCTGGCGCTGGGTCCGGTAGCGATCTATCTGTTGCTGCTGGGTATGATCAACCTCTCGCGGCGGCCGGTGCTGGTCTCGACGGTTCGCGATACGGCTACCCTGGCGCTGGCGCTTTCGGGCATGATCGTGATCGGGCCGATGGAATTGTTTTTTCCTTATTCAGCAGCGGCCCGTTTTGGCGACTATGTGTGGCTCTTGCTGACGCTGCTTTATGTCATGTGCGTGGTGCTGATCCTTCTGCTCTTGCGCCCGCGGCTGGTGATCTACAATATTTCGGTCGACAAGTTGCGATCTTCTTTGGCCGAGGCTGTCGAGCGGCTGGACGCCGACGCCCATTGGGCCGGCGACAGCCTGGTCTTGCCGCATCTGAACGTCCAGTTGTACGTCGACAATTATCCCGCCCTACGAAACGTGTCACTGGTCTCGGCCGGCGGCAGCCAGAGCCAAGCCGGTTGGCGGCGGCTGGAATTGGTCCTCCTGGCCTTGCTGGCCCGCGCCGAAGTGCCGTGCGGCGCGGGCGGCTTGGGCCTGCTGGCCGCCGGGCTGTTGATCCTGGCGGGGCTGGTGGTGATCGTCGCCCAAAATCCACAAGCCGCCTCGCAATCGCTGCTGGAGCTCGTCCGCGCGTTGATGAAGAGCGTGGGGCTGTGACCGGCGCGGGCAAGCCTTGCTCCACAGGGAAGCCACAAGAGTGGGTAGCCCCGATCGCTCTTGCTATCGGGGCGGTGAAGCCGCAAGAGGCCTTCGTAGGATGGCGGGCACCTCTTGTGCCTTCGGCACCCCGGTAGCAAGCTATCGGGGCCACCCAAGTTACTCCGCAGCTTGTCCCACGTCTTCGGCCGTGCTAGACTGTCGACGCCGCGCGGCCGGACCCCCAAGGGATTATCCCCTTGGACGATCGAGTCGCGCGGCGGACCGTTCCCACCCCGAATTCCCTCTCCCTTTCCGCTTGCACAGGAGACAACCCATGTTGCGTTGCTTTGCCTTGACGTGTGTCCTGGCCGCTCTCATGCAAACCAGCATCGCTCTGGCCGCCGATACAGCCGGTCCGGCGGTCGACCAGGAAGGCTACCGGCCGATCTTCAACGGGAAGTCGCTGGCCGGTTGGGACGGTGATCCGCGGCTGTGGCGGGTGGAACGGGGCGCAATCGTCGGTCAAACCACGAAGGCCAATCCTGCCCGGTACAATACTTTTCTGATCTGGCGCGGCGGCAAGCCGGCCGATTTCGAGTTGAAGGCCGAGTTTCGCATGCCCGGCAAGGGCTTCTCCAACTCCGGCATCCAGATCCGAAGCTGGGAGGGCCCGAAGAAGTGGCAGGTCAGCGGCTATCAGCCCGACATGGATCTGAACAACCAATACACCGGCATTTGCTATGGCGAAAACTATCGCGGCATCCTGGCCCAGCGCGGCCAGAAGGTGGTGATCGGCAAGGACCACAAGCCGCGGGTCGTCGAACAGTTCGGCGACCCGGCAGAACTGGCCAAGCTCATCAAAAAGGGCCAGTGGAACGCCTACGACATCCTCGCCCGCGGCAACCGCATCGTCGAGAAGATCAACGGGCACCTGATGTGCGAGGTGACGGATGAGGACACGGTGGCCCGGCGGGACGGGATCATCGCCCTGCAAATCCACGCCGGCCCGCCGATGATCGTCGAGTTCCGCAACCTCCGCCTCAAGGAATTGCCCTAGACCTTCGCGGTGGGGCTCGCTGCCCTCGACCCACCCTACGACTACGGCTTAGGCCCCACCGGCCAGGTGGCGCGCTCGGGGCTTTCGTACAATCCGATCTTCTCCAGCGGGATCCGTTGGAAACCGATCCGATAGGCCGGCGAGTCGGCTTTGAGTTGGAAGTTGCCCGCCTGGCGATCGACGAAGTGCGGGTCCTGGCCGATCAGATTGTCTTGCAGCTTCAGAAACGGCTTGGCTTGCGATTCGATGTTGTCCCAGCGGCCGCCGACAAAGATGTTCCGGGCAATGAGATCTCCTTTCGGGGCCATGGGCTGGTCGTCGAGGATGGAGACCAGCTTGGGATAGCGGGCGGCCCATAGCGGCCCCCGATAAGGCATGGCTTCGAGCGATTGCTTCATGCGGGGAAGCTCGGGGGCGCACCAGTTTAGTCCGCGGGCATCGATGTGCAGGGCCGGCTTGCAATCGACGAAGATGTTGTTGGCGATGGTGCAATCGCGGCCGCCGCCGATGAAGGCCGCCGAGGTCACCCGGCAGAACAGATTGCCGACAATCTCGGCGCTGCTGAACTGGTCGTCGAGGTAGACGCCCACGCAGCCGCGCTGGCGAAATCCGCTGATGTCGTGCAGATAGTTATGGCGGATCACGTTGCCCCGCATGGTCCAATTGCGGCCGGCGTAGATGGCCCCGGCGTCGTTCGACTCCTGACAAACGTGGTGGATCTCGTTGAACTCGAGCAAGTGATCGTTGCCGCCGAAGGTGATGGCCTCGTGCGGCGCATGGTGGATGAGGTTATGGGTGGCCCGGCAGCCCACGCCGTTTAGGGCGATGGCCGGGTGATACATGCGATTCCAGCGGCTGTAGTGGTGGATATGGTTATTGTCGGCCGCCAGATTGGCCGGGGTCAGAGTCTTGCGGTCGCCGCCGGAGAGCGAGATGCCGCCCTCGTCGGTATTGGTAATTTCGCAGCCCTCCACGCGGCTGTTTTTGCCGGAAAGCGATACGGCCGAGCCGCCCAGGTTGCGAAGGTCGCAGCCGGCGATCCGCACGTCGTCCACCTGGCGGGCCACGATGGCCGTGCCGCGGCAGGCCGCAAATCCCAGCCGGCAAATGGCGACCTGCGACACGGCGTTCATGGTCAGCAACGAGGGCGCCGCCGACACCAGCACCTTGCCGTGGTCCAGCGGGGCCGGCGGCCAGAAATAGAGAATGCCCGACGGACGGTCGAGGTACCATTCGCCGGGCGTATCCAACTCGCAGAGCAGGTTCAGGGCGTAGTACCACTGGCCCTTGCGATAGCCGTAGGCGTGATAGGGCGGCTTGAGCGAGATCATGTGCTTGGCGGTGTCGATCGAGGCCACTTGCTGACGCTGGTCCGACCAATCCCAAAACCAGTATCCGTGCAGCCAAACGTCCTTTTCGTCCGTCCAACGACTCGGCCGGTCGCCGTCGTAGATGAAGCGTCCGATCTTGTCGCCGGCGATGCCCTGGATTTTCTCCGGCTCGCCGCCGACCAGTTTGACGATGTGCACGAATCCCTCGTTGGGCCAGCGGGCCAAGGTCATGGGCTGGTCCTGGAAGTACACCTCTGGGCGATTGGCGCCGACGGCCTGGCCGAGGTCCTTCATGCCTGCCGCCTTCAAATCGGCCTGTAATACCTGGCCGCGTGCTGACGCATCCAGTCTTTTCAAGACTGCCGGATCGGTCACCGGCCGGAAGTCTTTCACCTCCACGCCGCCGACCAGGCGGACCGTTTCGCCCCGCCGCGACTCATAGACAATCGGCGACCCTTTAGCGCCGGAATCCTCGGCCGTCAGGACCAGTGGCGAACTGAAGAAGTAGTCGCCGCCGTGGGCCTCCACGACGACGCCTCCGGGCGGCAATCCGCCCTGCTTCTTGAGCTTGCGAATCTCATCGCGGGCCCGCTGGAAAGTGAAGAACGGCCCGTCGCCGTTGGCGGGCGCCGCCAATCTTCCCGACCAGCGGTCGTTGCCGTTGAGAGCCACGTGAAGGGTGATCGCTTCCGATCTGGCCGTTGAGCAGGTCGCCAACAGTACGATTGCCGACCAGAGGATCGGCCAAGAAATTCGAGCGCAGAGGTACTTGTGGCACATGGTGTTCTCCGTGGGTTAGGCGATTTGGTATCTCTCGACCTTGGCTCGATCCACTTCCACGCCCAATCCGGGTCCCTGAGGCACGGTCATCATCCCGTCGCTGGCCTCCGGCGGATCGCTGAGCACGGTGTCGCGGAGTTGTTGGGAGGGAATTTCGTTGCTGCCCGAAAAGGTCGAACCGGCGGCCGCCAGGTGCAGCAGCGCTGCCGCGGCAATTCCTACCGAGGGTCGTCCGCCCAGGATGGCGTTGACTCCGCCAGCCGCGGCTACGGCGGCGCAGGCCCGTGCCGGCAGAATCCCGCCGACCTGATCCAGATCGACCACCACGTAGGGCGCCGCCCCGCAGCGGACCGCGGCCATCACCTCGCTCGGCCCGGAAATCGGGCGCCAGGCCGCCAGCGGCACGCTGGTCTGCCTTCCCAGCGAGGCCAAGCGGTACAAGTCATGGACCTTCAGGGGATCGATCAGGAACTGGAGTCCTTCGAACTCCTGGCTGGAACAGAGATCGCAGGCGGTATCCAGGTTGTAGTGGGACCTGCCGTCGAACCGCAGCTCGACCCGGTCGCCGACCATCTCGCGGACCGCCGAGAGCATGGCCAGATCGTTCTCGGGCTGACCGGAGGCAGTAAGCGTCTGGGTGTGAAAGCCTTGGTCGGCCCGCTCGCGGGCCACGTAGGCGGTCTGTTGCGGGCGGCGGCAGGCCAGGCGGACGGAAACCGGTACGCGGCGGCGAAAGTAGCCGCCCCACAAATTGCACATCGGCTGGTTCAGCCTCCGCCCGATCAGGTCCCACAGGGCCATTTCCACCGCGCTCCGCAGGGGAGCAGTGTTCAGGGCCTCCAGCGTGTGCAGCTCTTCGATGTCGAACACGTTGCGGCCGGCTAGCACCGCCAGCAGGGCCTCCCGCCGGGCCGACAGTTCCCCGGATCGCCAGTGGAGCGCAGATTCGCCCCAGCCCTCCAGGCCTGCCGTGGTCGATACTCGCACCAACAGCGAATAGGCGGTTTCGCCGCCGTCAGCCTGGCCGATGCCCACCTGATACAGTTCCAGGTCGTTAATCTTCATGACTCTCTCCGCAACGCCTTGGGCAGCACAAACCGCAGGTCTTCTTGACAAACCGTCCGCGGTTCGACCGTCGCCCGGAACCGCTCGCGCAACAAGGCCACGCAGTCCTGCACCACGCTTTCCGGTGCACTGGCGCCGGCGGTAAGCACCACCGTCTCGTCCCCGCGAAACCAGAGCGCGTCGATGTCGGCCGGGCCATCGATCAGATGGGCGGTCACCCCTTGCGAGCGGGCCAACTCGGCCAACCGCTGACTGTTGGAACTGTTCCGGCTGCCGACCACCAACACCAGGTCAGCCTCACGGGCAAGGGTGCGCACGGCTTCCTGGCGGTTTTGGGTAGCGTAACAGATATCTGCCCGCGCCGGTCCGACGATCTTCGGAAACCGTTGTCGCAGCCGGGCGACGATTTGGGTGGCATCGTCCACCGAGAGCGTAGTCTGCGTCAAGTAGGCGACCAACGTCGGATCGCGTACCTCCAACCGGTCCACGTCTTCGAGGTTTTGCACCAGCAGCATCGCCTCGGGGGCCTCGCCCATGGTGCCCACCACTTCGTCGTGGCCGGCGTGCCCGATCAACACGATGGTGTAACCCTGCCGGGCCAAGCGGAGGGCCTCCAGATGGACCTTGGTGACCAGGGGACAGGTGGCGTCGATGGTCTGCAGCCGCCGTTGGGCGGCCTGGCAGCGGACGGCCGGCGAAACGCCATGCGCCGAGAAGAGCACCTGCGCATCCTCGGGCACTTGCGTCAGGTCGTTGACGAAGATCACCCCTTGGTCGCGGAACGAGTTCACCACCCACCGATTGTGGACGATCTCGTGATAGACGTAAAGCGGAGTGCCGAAGGCCTCGATGGCCAAACGCAAGCTCTCGATGGCCATGTTGACGCCGGCGCAGAATCCCCGCGGTCCCGCCAACAGAATTCGCATGGGCGCCCTCACCGCTCGCTTTAGGCCTTCACCAGTTGCAACACCTCTTCGAGCACCAGGCCGTTGGTGGCAATGCCTTCGCCGGCGTGGATGGTGGGGCGGCCCTGCCAATCGGTGAAGGTGCCGCCGGCCTCCTCCAGAATCGGCTGCAAGGCGGCAGCGTCCCACAGGGCCATGGCCGCATCCACCATCACCTCCGCCCGCCCGGTGGCTACCATAAGATAACCGTAGCAATCGCCCCAAGTGCGGGCAAGTCGTGCGGCGGCCTGCAAACGGTCGTAGGCTGGCCGCCGGCCGGCGGTCTCGAAGGTGCGGACCTCGCTGGTCAGAAAAAGCGACTCGGCCAGCGATTTCCGCGGCGACACCCGCGCCGACCGCGGCGCTTGGCCCCCGCGGATGTACCAGGCGCCCCGTCCTTGGGCAGCATAGACGCACTCCTCCAGCGCCGGAATGCGAATCACGCCCAAGACACTGCGGCCTTCGTGCTCCAGGCCGATCAGGGTGCCGTACAGCGGCACTCCGTGGATGAACGACTTGGTGCCGTCGATCGGGTCCAGAATCCAGCGAAAGCCGCTGTCGCCCGGCCGTTCGGGAAGCTCCTCGCCAAAGATGCCGTCCTCCGGCAGGGCGGCCGCGATGCGGGCCCGAAGGTGCTCTTCGGCCCGGCGGTCGGCCAGCGTCACCGGCGAATCGTCGGCTTTTCGCTCCACGTCCAGATCGTCGCGGCGGAAGAACTCGAGGGTGATGTCTCCCGCTTCCCGCGCGGCCGAAAGGGCCAACGGGAGGCGGCGGTCGATCTCGGCTGGAGTAACGGTCATTGGAGGACGCCTTGCCGAAAGAGCTTGTGGACCAGTTGACGAAATTGTTGCAGGCTGCGGACCTGGCGGACCGCGGTGTGAAACTCTGAGCCGTCGCCCAGAAACTGGGCGAAATAGCCGGCAGTTCGCGGCAGCCGCCGCAGGGCAACCGTCGCCCCGTATAGGTGGAACTCGTCTTCCACCAGTTGCAGCATTACCCGGCAGCGCTCCTGACGGCTGGGCGGAGGAGGAGGGGCCCCGCCGCACCACATCGCCCGCGTCTGCTGGAAAATCCACGGGTTTCCCAAACAGCCCCGGCCGATGGCCACTGCGTCGGCCCCGCTTTGCCGCAGGAAACGGAGGGCATCCGCCGCTTCGCGAATGCCGCCGCTTCCGATCACAGGAATCTTGACCGCCTGCTTGACTTGGCCGACCACTTCCCAATCCGGCCCGCCCGCATAACCCTGGGCCACGCTGCGGGCATGAACGCTGACGGCGGCGGCGCCCGCCTCCTCCGCCCGCCGGGCAACCTCGACCGCTGTCTGGCGGCTGTCATCGGGACCGCTGCGAATCTTGAGGGTCACCGGCACCGAGACGGCTTGGACGACTTGGGCCACGATGCGGGCGACGGCAATCGGATGGGCCATCAGCGCGCCCCCTTCGCCGCGGAGCAGCAGGCGCCGCACCGGGCAATCGAAGTTCAAGTCGACCATGCGAAACCCCAAGGCCTCGACGACTCGCGCGGCGGCGGCCATGACCATCGGATGGCGGCCGCTGATCTGGCCGGCCTGCGGCGATTCGGCCGGCGAAGTGGTCAAAAGCCGCAAGGCCCGCCGGTCACAACGGGCCAGCCGCTCGGCATCCACCCGCTCGCTGCACACCAGGCTGGCCCCGAACCGCTTCATCAACGCCCGGAAACACACATTGGAGTGTTCCTCCAACGGCGCCAGGGTGATCGGATGGGCAATGGCGACGGGTCCAATCTTCATGAGGGGCACACTACCTTGTGGAAGATATGCTCTATTGACATGGCCCACTCGCCCATCACATTCGAGCGCCTCAACTCGCTAGGCAGCCGGGCGATCCATCGCCGAAGCAGCCCCGTAGAAAAGGGCTGCGCTGGCCATTATCTTCTCATAGCCAACAGTTGGCAAGTCGGGCAGCCATACAATGTGCGGTGAGATTTTCTGGCATCAGACACCGACCACGTACAGAAGCTGTATTCCGCAGATTCCGCATTCGCGGTCGAGGTCTGCCACGCTAGTGGCACCATGTGAATAGCCGGGGGTGGAGCGCAGCGAAACCCCCGGTTATGATGCGCGGATGCGACATTAGCCGCGTTAGCGGCGACACATTGCCGCGAGGTTCGCCATGCCGAATACCTACACCCAGTTGTTGTTTCACGTCGTTTTCTCGACGAAGAACCGCCAGCGCACGTTGCCCGACGACCATCGAGAGCTTCTTTATCGCTATATCTGGGGCATCCACAAGAATGTCACTTGCCACCTTTACCGCATCGGAGGCATCGACGATCACGTTCATATCTTGACCGCGATTCCGACCACCTTGTCGTTGGCCGATTATGTGAAGGAGGTTAAAACCGGCAGCAGTCGCTGGCTCAAGGAGAAGGCAGAATTCCGCCGGTTTGAAGGCTGGCAGGATGGATACGGCGGGTTCACGGTATCGTTCAGCGGAAAAGACGCGCTCATCGAATATATCAAGAGCCAGGCCGAACACCATCGCACCGAATCGCTGTTGGATGAATATCGGCGATTGCTCCGCGAGAACGGCCTTCCGTACGACGAACGATACCTGGCGTACACCCTGTCGTGCCACTACGTGGCACACGCACGGGCACATGAATCCGATTCCGCGGGTTGCGCTGCGCTCCACCGGCGGCTATTCAAAGGTGACCGCTACGCGGTCGCGTCCTCGGCGTCTCGGCGATGAATCATCACCATCAGCGGACGCGGCAGCGGAAGCGGAGGATGCCGCCTTGGCCGGGCTGGAGCGGCTGGGCCAGGTCGCAGCGGAGCACCAGCGAATCGCCCTCGTTGGGTTGCGTGGTGAAGGTGGCCGCCACGCTGCACTGGGCGCTGTTGGGCACGTACTCCAGCCGCGCGCTCAGGCTGTCCAGAACGGCCACCTGCCCGATCGTTTCGTTGCCGAGGTTGTCGAAGCGGAGGGTGAAATCGACCTCTTCGCCCGGCTTGGCGAAGGCCTTGGAAGCCACTTTGACCAACTGAAACCGCGGCCTGCCCGGCGGCGAGTTGACCGTGTACAGGCCCATGGCCTGGTCGTACTTCACGTCGGCGGTGGCGTTCTTGCGGTCCAGCAGGATTTCGAGCGACTCGACTTGCGACCAGGCAATGGCCGCCGTCGCGCCGCGGGCCAACCGCAGCATGTCGGTGTTGCGAAGCATGCCTTGGCGGATGATGGCCAGGTTCTCGTAGGGCTTGAAGCGATCCTGGAAGCCGCGCGGACCCAGGGCGCTGGACAGCGCGCCGTCGCCCTGCTTGCTGCGGAGGGCCACGGCCGGGTTGGCGACGATTGCGCCGTTGAGTTGAAGGTTCTGCTTGGCCCCGGCCGGGAACTGGTAGGCCTGTGGCGAGCTCGAATGGATCGGCTCGTCGACGCCGGCCGCCTTCTGGCGTTCCTGTTCGGCCGCCGCCCCCACCACCTGGCGCACCGCCCCGAAACGGGGGCTGTAGAGGGCGACTTCATTGCTGACTTGGACCACCGTGTGCCCGTCGCGGGTGTTGTACTTGGCGACGGTGTCTTCCATTTTCAGCCCCACGACCTCCGCACGTTTGTTGGCGCCGACCGGCCGCCCTTGATCGCCGCCGTCGCGCAGATATTCGTCTTCCGGCCACGGGTGGTGTACTCCGGCCGCCGTCCAGGGACCCTGCGGTTGCAAGGGCAACGGAACGCCCTTCTCCATACCGGGCGGTCCGATCGCCCCGCCGGCAAAGCCGCCCGGCGCCAGCGGGCCTGCATAAGCCTCGGCGGGCAGGCCGACTTGCGACGAAGCCCGATCCACCGCGCGGGATGGCGTGGCACTGCGGCACGAACAGAGGATCAGTGTGCAGAGCGCGACCAGCATCATCTGCCACGGGTCGGGCCATAGGATGCCGTTGGGTTCCAGCCGGACCACCGCCTTCATCGGTTCTGGCCCTCGGAAGCCATGGACTTAAACGGCGGTGAGCCGAAGAAGAAGCTTGGATCGGACGGCTGGGCCGGCTCGGGCAGTCGCCCGCCGAGCCGCAGGATCGCCACCGGGCGGCCGAGCGAGTCGGCGATGGCCAGCGGGTCTTGCCCGGGGGCCGCTTCGAACCAGTTCTGCGACTGCAAGTCCTCGCGGACCGGCAATGCGTTGCGCGGGTCCTCCAGGTAGATGACGCGGGTGACGAACTTGCCGTCCAAGGCCAACCGCAAGTCCTCGGCCGTCAGTTCCACCGGAATGGGGAAACGGCTCTGCTGACCGGCGGGCGGATAAAGCCGATCGATCACCTCGATGCTCGGAAAGACTTCCGCTTCTTGGGCCATGGGAAGATTGATCACGCGGAGCCGATAGACTTCGCCGATGAGCAAGCCCGCCGTGCGGGGCGCACGCCGGGGCCGGTCAAACCGGTTGGCGACCGCCAGCGAGACCAAGGCCCCGGGCGGGGCCTTGATCTCGACCGGCTGGTAGAACCCGCACAATGGTCCGCCGCGCACGAGCTGCTGGCGACCAATCGCTCCCGGTGGCATCACGCCTTGGTGCAGGTAGTGGACTGGCGGCTGCTGGGCGAGCAGCCCTGCCGCCCCCAGCCACCCTAACACGAACCCTGCACCCGCGCCGGCAACCCGACGCCGACGACTTGCGGCGTTCGCTGCACAACAGCGGAACCATGGAACCATTGTGACGAGTTGATGACGAGGATGAGTTCGACCCTGGCCGGCGATGGGGCCTGGTCACTGCGTCGCGCAACCTCCGTTGGCCGCGCCGGGGTCCGGCTGGACCGGGTCCACCGGACCATCGTCCACGCACTGGCCGCGCGGGCCGTTGCAGGGCCTGGCACGTTGCGAGCCGGTCCGCTCGACGATCCGCACGTGATCGACCGCCTTTGGATAGCTGTAGCCCGGCGTCTGCTTGACTACGATGCGTTCTTTGTGGGTTGGCTCGGGCAGGCAGACGTGGGTGCGGTTGGCGATCACTTGTTTCTGCAGGCCTGCCGGCACTCCGTAGGGCAGCGAGGGCGGGCCCGGCAAACCGATCGGCGTACCGCACATGGGCATGCCGTATTGCGGCCCGTTATAGCCGCAGATGTACTTGTTGGGCATCCCCGCCGGAGCAGCCATGGGCAGTGGCGCCCCCGATGCCTGCCCGCTTCCCAGCGGCGCCTGATAAGAGGTCTGGTTGACGCCGCCATCTTGGCTGGCCGAGCCGGGCAGTTGCAAATCCTTGTTGCCCAGGCGGACGATGGCCAGGATGGCCCCGCGGCGCTGTGCTTCGACGATCGGATCGACGCCCGGCTCAAGCCGCGTGCTCACCAACGTCTCGACTCCAGAGAGGGCCAGTTCCTGGAAGGCCGGGTCGGGCAAGTAGATCACCTTGGTGACGAAATTGCCGGTAAGCACCTGGTCGAAGTCTTCCTCGGTGAATTGCACCGGAATGGCGTTGTGGGCCAGGAAGGCCTCGGTCCGCGGCATGACGCAGGCCACTTCGAGCGTCGGATACAGCTCCACCCCCGGCCGTCCGGAAATGTTCGACATTTTCAGACGGTAGATCGCCCCTTGGGGGAAGTTGTACCGCCCCGGGGCAATCAAGGGTTCGGAGTCGAATGCGCCGGGCGCGCTTACGTCCCAAGTGAACGTGGTCCCGTCAGGTCCGAGAAAAGCAATCTGGGATGTCATGGCCGGGCCGGGGGCCCCCGGCGGACCCATCATGATCCCTGGACCGGGACCGTCAACGCCCGGCCCGGGATGCATCAATGCCTGGGCCGGAGGGAGATTATTCCGCAGCGATGGTACGGGTGCTATTCGACAACCAGCCACGGCTACGCCTGCAATCAATAACGACACGGCCAAGAACCTCATAGTATCCCCCCCCTCCCTAAGCTCAACACCACTGCCGGACATGGTGGCCGACTTGGCGCGAGCACGACACGAAATGTATCGATCTGCGGTCTATTGTTCGGCGCGATACAACACGAATCTTTGGAAAATCCGGCAAGACCGATACAATTATGCTTGTTCTTCGCAATCGACTCAGAGTACGCAGCCGCGCGCATCGCCCGCATTTATCTCATGCAACCACGGCGTTGGTTGCGGTTGTCGCAGCTTGCCAAGCGAAAGCGAATCTTCTAAGATTACTGGTTGCAAAGGGTTGCGTTCTCGCTGCGTATAGCGGAACAAGAAGAGGACTGGCTCCGTGGCCAAAAGCCGTTCTAGACAGCTATACAGCGAGCGCGATGAAGTGAAATGTTTAGCGGCCGACGGAACGTCGGCCTCGCGGCGGGAATCGCCGCCGTGCCGGCGGCGGCTAAACGTTTCGCGTTGCGCCGCAGACGGCAGGTCCGGAGTTGCGACCAGGGTGCCAATCCCGTTTTTGCTCCTCGTCATTTTGCTGTTGGTCGACGCTGCTGCCAGCCCGGCCGGGGCACAAGCCCCACGACTGGTACATCCTCCGAGGATCGCCCAGCCGTTCTTCAGATTCCGCGAAGCCCCCGGCGATGAGGAGAGCAACGACAACGTCTTTCTGCCGGCCGACCGCCGAACGCTGCAGGACCTTTCGAAATCACGCGAGTTGCTCGAGCAAGGGCGATACGGCGAAGCCGTTCGGTACCTGGGCGCGATCCTCGACGCCCCCGAAGACTACTTTTTCCAGCCCGACAAGAAGGCGCCGATTCACCGCAGCCTCAAGGCGGAAGCCCAACGGTTGATTGGTCAACTGCCGCCGGCCGGGCGAGAATATTATGAGTTGCAGTACGGGGCCCGTGCGAGGAAGATGTTGGAATCCGCGGTGCGGGCCGGCGACGTGGTCCGTCTGGCGGAGGTATCGCGGCGCTTCTTCCACACGCAGAGCGGCTATCAAGCCGCCTTCTTGTTGGGGATGGACCACTTCGAGCATGGCCGGCCGTTGGCCGCCGCCCTGACCCTGCAGCGGTTGCAGGATGCGCAGGGGGAAAACGATCGGTTCGAGCCCGCCTT
>JAJYGU010000335.1 GCA_021784975.1 Planctomycetota bacterium | reverse complement strand
GAGCGGATTTCGTGGATCGGCATCGCCCCGGCGATAAACGCCTGACGGCTACGTGAGAATCCATCACGGAGGTGCGTTGCGGTTCCGCCCTTCTCGAGACTCCGCCCTCGCCAGAATCCCCCGCCGGCGTGCATTGCGGCCACCGGCGGAGCGCGGTAGGCTACTGGATTCTCGACCGCCCGACGGCACCCGTGGGCCCGGCGATCCATTTCAACCAACGACCTGCATTCTTTCGAGATAGGAGACGAGCCGTGGAAAAGAGACGCTTCGTGACCATCGACGGCAATGAAGCGACGGCCAATATCGCGCACCTCTGCAACGAGGTGATGGCGATCTACCCGATAACGCCCTCGTCGGGCCTGGGCGAACTGCCCGACGCCTGGGCGGCGGCCGGACGCAAGAACATCTTCGGCAGCGTGCCGGACGTAGTGGAAATGCAGAGCGAGGCCGGGGCCGCCGGAGCGGTGCACGGCTCGTTGCAGGCCGGCGCCCTGACGACCACCTTTACCGCCTCGCAGGGCCTGCTGTTGATGATCCCCAACATGTTCAAGATCGCCGGGGAACTGACCTCGACGGTCTTTCACGTGACCGCCCGCACGGTGGCCACCCACGCCCTGTCGATCTTTGGCGACCACGGCGACGTAATGGCTTGCCGAAGCACCGGCTGGGCCATGCTCTCCTCGGCATCGGTGCAGGAAGCCCAGGACATGGCCCTGATCGCTCATAGCGCCACCCTTGAGGCCCGCGTCCCCTTCCTCCATTTCTACGACGGCTTTCGTATCTCGCACGAGGTCAACAAGATCGAGCAGCTCACCGAAGACGACGTCAAGGCGATGATCGACCTGGAGCTGGTCAATGCCCATCGGCAGCGGGCCCTGTCGCCCGAGCGGCCCAGGCTCCGCGGCACCGCCCAGAACCCGGACGTCTTCTTCCAGGCCCGCGAGGCCTGCAACCCGTTCTACGCCGCCTGCGCCGGGATTGTGCAGAAGCACATGGACCAGTTCGCCGCCTTGACCGGGCGGCAGTATCACCTGTTCGACTACGCCGGGGCCGCCGACGCCGAGCGGGTGATCGTCGTCATGGGCTCGGGCATCGGAGTGGTGGAAGAAACGGTCGAGAAGCTGGCCGCCGCAGGGCAGAAGGTGGGCCTGGTGAAGGTGCGGCTGTTCCGCCCCTGGGATTCGGCCGCCCTGGTGGCCGCCTTGCCGAAAACGGTCAAGACCATCGCCGTTCTCGATCGCACCAAGGAGCCCGGCGCGGCCGGCGAGCCGCTGTACCAGGACGTAGTGACCGCGCTTTCGGAGTGCTGGACGGCGCGGTGCTCCCCTCTCCCGGAGGGAGAGGGGACCAATGGGCCGCTGCCCCGCGTCATCGGCGGCCGCTACGGCCTGTCGTCGAAAGAGTTTACTCCCGCCATGGTCGCCGGCATCTACCGCGAACTGACCAAGGAGCAACCCAAGCCGAAGTTTACGGTGGGCATCGTCGACGACGTGACCGGGCTGAACCTGGACTACGATCCCGATTTCTCCACCGAGGCAGACGACGTAGTGCGGGCGGTGTTCTTCGGCCTCGGCAGCGACGGGACCGTCAGCGCCAACCGCAACTCGGTGAAGATCGTGGGCGAAAACACGCCCTTGCACGCCCAAGGCTACTTCGTCTACGATTCCCGCAAGGCGGGCTCGGTTACCACCTCGCACGTCCGTTTCAGCCCGCGGCCCATTAAGGGCTCTTATCTGGTACACCGGGCGAACTTTGTGGCCTGCCACCAATTCCATTTCCTCGAGCGGATCGACATGCTTTCGATGGCCGATCCGGGGGCGACGTTCCTGTTGAATAGCCCCTACGGGCCGGACGAGGTGTGGGACCATCTGCCGGCCGAGGTGCAGAAACAGATCATCGACAAGAGGCTGAAGCTGTACGTAGTCGACGCCTTCCAGGTGGCCCGCGAAACGGAAATGGGCGTGCGGATCAACACCATCATGCAAACCTGCTTCTTCAAGCTCTCGGGCGTGATCCCGGCTGAGGAGGCCATTCGGCAGATCAAGGACGCGATCAAGAGAACCTACGGCAAGAAAGGGGGCGAGAAGGTCGTCCATCAGAACAACGCCGCCGTCGACGGCGCCTTGGCGGCTCTGCACGAGGTCAAACTGCCCGGCCAGGTGACCTCCGGGCTGCACGTGGTCCCGCCCGTGCCGGCCAATGCCCCGGCCTTCGTCAAGGACGTGTTGGGGACGATCATCGCCAATCGCGGCGACGAGCTGACCGTCGGCTCGTTCCCCGCCGACGGCACGTTCCCCACCGCCACCACCCAGTTTGAGAAGCGCAGCATTGCCCAAGACATCCCCATCTGGGACCCGCAAATTTGCACGCAGTGCGGGCTGTGCTCGCTCGGCTGCCCGCACGCCACCATCCGCATGAAGGTTTTCGATCCGGCCCTGTTGGCCAAGGCCCCGGAGGGGTTCCGATCGGTGGACTACAAGGGCAAGGAGTATCCCGGCTGGAAGTTTGTGGTGCAGGTGGCCCCCGACGATTGCACCGGCTGCGGCCTGTGCGTCGAGGTCTGCCCGGCCAAAGACAAGACGAAGATCAAGCACAAAGCCATCGACATGGAGCCCAAGCGGGCCCATTTGGAGCAGGAGCGCGCCGCCTACGACTTCTTTACCACCATTCCCGACGTGGACCGTTCGCAGGTCAAGGCCGACACCATCAAGGGCTCGCAGCTCTTGCTACCCTTGTTCGAGTTTTCCGGGGCCTGCGCCGGCTGCGGCGAGACGCCCTATGTCAAACTCCTGACCCAGTTCTTCGGCGACCGCATGCTGATTGCCAACGCCACCGGCTGCTCGTCGATCTACGGCGGCAACCTGCCCTGCACGCCCTATGCGGTGAACCGCGAAGGCCGCGGGCCCGCCTGGTCGAACTCGCTGTTTGAAGACTGCGCCGAGTTCGGACTGGGCTTCCGCCTGGCGGTCGATCAACAGGTGAAATATGCCCACGAGCTGCTGAGGCGGCTTTCGTCGCAACTGGGCGACGAGCTGGTCGGCGGGCTGATGAACAGTCCGCAAGAGACCGACGAGCAGATCGCCTCGCAGCGGGCGCGGGTGGCCGAGCTCAAGGGGCGGCTGGCCAAGATCGGCTCGCCCGAGGCCAAGAACCTCCTCGCCTCCTCCGACTACCTGATCCGCAGGAGCATCTGGAGCTTTGGCGGCGACGGCTGGGCCTACGACATTGGCTTCGGCGGACTGGACCACGTCTTCGCCTCGGGCCGCGATCTGAACATTTTGGTCATGGACACCGAGGTCTACTCGAACACCGGCGGCCAGGCCTCGAAGTCCACTTTCCGCGGGGCGGTGGCCAAATTCGCCGCCGGCGGCAAGGCGGGCGGCAAGAAGGACCTGGGCATGATCGCCATGTCCTACGGCAACGTGTTCGTGGGCTCGATCTCTTTGGGGGCCAACCCGATGCACGCCATCCGCACCATCCGGGCGGCCGAGTCGTACCGCGGCACCTCGATCCTGATCGCTTTTTCCCACTGCATCAACTGGGGCATCAACATGATGCAGGGCATGGCCGTGCAGAAGGAAGCGGTCGCCTGCGGCTACTGGCCGCTGTACAGCTTCGATCCGCGCAACGAGGCCCATCCCTTCCAGTTGGCCAGCAAGCGGCCGGAAGGGGCCTTCAAGGACTTCGCCTTAAAAGAGGCCCGCTTCCGTATTCTGGAGCGGTCCAAGCCGGAGGCCTCCGCCCGGTTGCTGGATCTCGGCCAGCAGGACATCTACAAGCGATACCACCTGTACGAGCAGTTGGCCGAAGTGGACCGGGCCGCGGCGGCCGCCGAGGAGGCGCGCAAAGAAAATGGTGAAACCAAGGTCAAGCAATCGAAGGAGGTGGGAGCATGAG
Source organism: Planctomycetota bacterium (assembly GCA_021784975.1). Taxonomy (GTDB): domain Bacteria; phylum Planctomycetota; class Planctomycetia; order Pirellulales; family Thermoguttaceae; genus JAJYGU01. The sequence continues at coordinate 1,760 of JAJYGU010000335.1, read as the reverse complement.
CGCCGATCTGAGCACAAACTATCTCGGGCTGAAACTGCCCAACCCATTGGTGATCTCCGCCTGCCCGTTGACGCACCGTGTCGATTGGCTCCGCCAACTCGAACAGAGCGGGGCGGCGGCGGCGGTGCTCCCCTCGCTGTTCGCCGAGCAGATCGAGCACGACGACGAGGAGATCAGCAAGGCCTACGAGTTCCATACCGACAGTTTCGCCGAGTCGCTCACCTATTTCCCGGAGGAGGAGGACTACCATACCGGCCCGCGAGATTATCTGAGGTTCATCAGCGAGGCCAAGAAGGCGGTCTCGATGCCGATCATCGCCAGCCTCAACGGCACCGGCAAGGGCGGCTGGGTCCGCTATGCGAAGATGATGCAAGACGCCGGGGCCGATGCCCTCGAACTGAACATCTACTTCATCGCCGCCAATCTGGCTCAAAGCGGCGCCGAGGTGGAATCGCGGTATCTCGACCTGGTCGGGGCGGTCAAGCAGTCGGTGGGCGTGCCGTTGGCGGTGAAGATCGGCCCGTATTTCAGCTCGGTCGGCAACATGGCCACCCGACTGGCTCAGGCAGGCGCCGACGGCCTGGTGCTGTTCAACCGCTTCCTGCAGCCCGACATCGACCTGGAGACCATGGAGACCGCCCCCAAGCTGGTCCTCAGCACGCCTTATGAGCTGCTGTTGCCGTTGCGCTGGATCGCCATCCTCCACGGCCACGTGAAGGCCTCGCTGGCGGTGACCAGCGGAATCCACAGCGCGGAAGGGATGCTCAAGGCCCTGCTGGCCGGGGCCGACGTGGGCATGGTGGCCTCGGTGCTCTACCAGCAAGGGTTCCAGGAGATCGGCAAGATTCTTTCGGGCATGAAGGCCTGGATGACGGAGCACGAGTACGCATCGGTGGAGCAGCTCAAGGGGAGCATGAGCCAGGAGAACTGCCCCGACCCGGCCGCCTTCGAGCGCGGCAACTATATGAAGGCGCTGACCTCGTACGCGGGCAAGCCGATCTAGGCCGAGACTCTACGGCACGCGGGTGCGATGGAACGTTTAGCGGCCGACGGAACGTCGGCCCTGCACGCGCAAGTGCCGCCCTGGCCGGCGGCTACCCGGATCATTCGCGGTGCCGTATGTGCGCTGAGCGGACTGCACAATCGTAATCCGAAGCGTAATCGAGGCTAAGTTCCTTGATCGTCCTCGCTTACGCTTCGGGTTGCAGGGTGGCCGGGAAAAAATCTGCCAGCCGTCTTGACGAACTTTGGAGGCGCCGATATTATAGACAGACACACTGTCTGTCATTCAGAGGAGACCCCCCGGCCACCATGAAACTCGACCAGATCACCGATGGCGAGCTCTCGATCCTGCAGGTCCTGTGGCAGCGGCCGGAGGCCGCTACCCGCGAGATCGCCGAGGTCCTCTACGACGAGGTCACCGACCCGAAAATGGCCTCGGTGCAGAAACTCCTCGAACGCCTGGAGGCCAAAGGCTGCGTCCAGCGCGACCGGAGCGCGCGGGCACACCGCTTCCGGCCGCTGGTTAGCCAAGAACAGTTCCTGCGAAGCCGGCTGCAGGCCCTGGCCGACCGGCTTTGCGACGGCGCCTTGGCGCCGCTGGTAACAACGCTCTTGCGCTCGAAGGGCCTTTCTCGAAGCGAGCGCGAACAACTCCGCAAGCTGATTGGCGACCTCTGGCCGCCCAAGGAGACAACTTCTGCCCCCTCTCCCTCCGGGACAGGGTTAGGGTGAGGGGAGACAACCAATATTCTCAGCGA
>JAJYGU010000346.1 GCA_021784975.1 Planctomycetota bacterium | reverse complement strand
AGGGTTTGCGGAAAAGAGCCGAAGCCAGGGCGGATACTCTTACGGCGCTGTGATCAACTTCGTGATGGTGCCGGCGCCAACCGTCGACGTTGATCTCCTCGACGCGGACGGTAAACCGATCGCGAAGAAGGAGGTCTGTTTGATGGTGGAACGTCGGTCCCCGGAAGGCGATGTTTTCGACGCGCGCATTACCGATTCAAGAGGAAAGGCGCGCTTTCGAGATTTTCCGCCGATGTTTCCCTGCTGGTTTACCCTCGGTAGCGTGCCACGGCAGGAGGCGCGTACTCCACGGATGACTTTCGCTCATCCCGAGAACTACCGAGTGCAGCTACGCCTCAGGCGAGAAGCTGCACGCAACCAAGGTGTCCTCGAGATCACCAGCGTGAAGAATGCCAAGGGCGAGGACGTTCGCAGTCAGGTGGTTGTCAAACGGGCAGACGCTCGCGCCGTGCCACGCCCAGCCGGCAAGTGAGTCGTCATAGGCGAAGACGCCCGCGCTCAAGAGCCGATGATCAGAAACGCATCCCGCACACACCGTACAGCCGTTTCTTTCCGAGCGGCACACGGAGTGTGCGGCATACACTGCTTGCCATCCACGGCCGGCCTCTTCTCACTCACCTCCCAACGCCTTGGGCTTGTTCAGGCAGCACTTCTTGAATTTGCGGCCGGTGCCGCAGGGGCAGGGGTCGTTGCGGCCGACCGGCGGCTGGTCGCGGCGAATTGGTTGCGGAGCAGACGGTTCCTGGTCGTCATCGCTGCCAAGATGTCGCCCGGAGGCTTCCTCGTCGTCCGCGAATTCTTCGTCGTAGTCGTCGTCCTGGTAGTCTTCATCCTCGTCGTAATCGTATTCCTCATCGGCGTCTTCGTCCGGGTACTCGTCGTCCTCGTCCTCAGCCTCCCAGTTTTCGTCGTCCTCCTCGTCCTCACTGGCGGAGTCCTGCACGTCCTCCACCCAATACTTGTAGTCGAGCACGTCCTGGCAGTTGGGGTGTTCTTGCTGCAAGAGCAAGTCGGCCAGGGCAACTTGCTGCATCTCCTCTTCGCCCTGGACATCGCACCGGATGCCGCGGTCGGGGTCCATGGACGAGGGCGCGGCGAAGCCGGCAACGGTCGCCGTCTTCTCAATATACTCGTCGTCGGCCGACTCGGGCCAATAGGTGGCCTCAAATGGGAAACTCAAACGCCCTCTCAGGTGTTCTAAGTAGCGCGCGTCGGTTTCCTCATTCATGGTCGGCAGCGGATCGTCGCTGGTGAGCCCGAAAATCATGCGGATGCGGTCGTCTCCGTCCTCCGCCGAGAGCGGCCTGACGACCAGATCGGTGGGCTGCTCCATTTCCATCGGCTGCTGGGCGTCGGCCGGTTTCAATTCGGCTTCGTCGAGCCAATGGGTTTCCGGCCTCTCGCCGTCGCGCCGACAGCGCTTGGCATAGACGGGATGGGCGGCAGCCAGGGTCTCCGGCGTCCAGCGAACCTCATAGCTCACCGGAATCAGCCAGGCGATCTCCTCGACGATGCCGATCCAGCCGCCCAACGGAAGATCGCGATATTGCGAATGGACCACCCCGCGCTTCACGCGAACGCGGTCTCCCTCGGCAAACTGAGACGATTGACGTCGCCAGCGCGGGTGCTGCCCGAGCCACCCCCGCAGCCGCACGAGCTCCCGGTTCACCTCCTCCACGCTGAACTTTTCGGGATCGAAATCATCGCCGAGCCATTCCAGCCGCTCGGCGTATTGCTCGTCGTCCGGATGGGCCAGGGCCTCGAACAACTCGTAATAGCCCCAGGTGCCGCCGCAGTCCTCCGGCGGACACGCCCGGCCGCCGTCCACGCACCGCGGGTATCGGGTGTTTTCGGCCGCCGGCAGGGTGTCCTCGATCTCGATCAGGTGCCGCCACGAATCGCCGAAATCGTATTCATAGACAAAGGAGTGCTCGCCTTGCTGGGCAAGCTTGCTGAGGCGCAGGCGGCGGGAATCGCGGAACTCATGGCGGTCGATGCCCGGCTCTAAAACGGTATAATCCCGGCCGCCGATCTCGAAGGCGTGCAGGTGATCGCCGTCCCAGCCCATGCAGCGCTGGATGATGATGTGAAGCTCGTCCAGCGAGCAGTCGGGAGTCTGGATCCGCCGCCAGATCTCGGGTTCGATTTCTTCGAGTGAGATCTTCAACTGAACGATGGGCAGGTTCAGATCAAAGGCTTTCCGCGCCGCCTTCCGTTTTCGCTTGGACATGGTCATCCTCCATTCGCTCAGCCCAAAACTGCTTTCACCGCCCGGATGCTATCGGCCCGGCGGGAGGCTGTCAAGGAGGTTGCCGCCGGGGTACGATGGGCAAGCGACGGGTAGCCCCGATAGCTCTGCTATCGGGGCGGCGAAGCCGCAAGAGGCGTCGCACGCTGGCGGAATCCTCGTGCGCCTGCGGCACCCCGATAGCCGAGCTATCGGGGCCACCCGTCACCCGGGGAGACACACGCACGGGTAGACTTACGTTTACCCGTGCCACCCAGTGAGTCAGTCGCCCGCCTGTTGACACGGGCCATGGCAGAGCAGAGGATGGAGGCATTGCGGGCGGCCGTGAGTAGGTAGGTCAGGCACGCCGTGCCTGACGATCTACGGCTTGCACATCGTTTGGTCCGTCATGCACGGGGTGCATGACCTACCGGCTATCCCACCAGTCCACGGAGTCAGTCCCATGAAATCCCTGCATCGATCCCGAGTGTGTTGGCTACAGTTATCTGGTTGCCTGGTCGCCTTGATCGGGCTCTGCGCGACCGCCCTGGCCGAAGACCAGGCGCCGCTGACCCTGGTCGCCCGCGATCCGGCCGGGCACGGCATGCTCTGCCGCTCGGGCGAGAAGACGATCTTGATGGTCTCCGGCACGCCCGAACAGATGGGCGCCGCCCACGGGACGCTACTGCACGATCAGATTCAAGCGATGATGGGCAAGACCGCGGCCGTGCTGGGCAAGCGGCTCAAGATCGCCGACGGACAGAAGTTTCTGTTTCATCTCACGGACAAAATCGCCAAGCACGGCGGACCCTACGTGCCGCCGCGGTTCTTCGCCGAGTGCGACGCCATGTCCAAGGCCGCCGGCATTACCCGCCAACAGGGCCGGGCGGCCAACCTCTTCCAGGAGCAGTTCCATTGCAGCGGGGTGGCGGTGCACGGCAAGGCGACCATCGGCGGGCGGGTGCTGCACGCCCGCGTGCTCGACTACATCTGCGACGCCGGTTTCCAAAAGTGCGCCGCCGTGATCGTCTACATGCCGGCGCAGGGCAACGCCTGGATGAGCCTGGGCTACGCCGGCTTCATCGGCACGGTCACGGCCATGAACGAGAAGGGACTGGCCGTCGGCGAGAAAGGCAACGGCGCCGCCGGGCCCGCCAACTGGAACGGCATGCCCATGACCTTCCTCCTCCGCGACGTGATGGAGCGGGCCTCCAACGTCGAGGAGGCGCTGGACATCATTCGCAAGACGCCGCGGACCTGCGATTACTCGTATGTCCTGAGCGACAAGTCGGGCGAGATCCGCTCGCTCCGCTGCACGCCCAAGGAGATGATCGTCTTGAAGCCGGGCCAGCAGCATCCCAAATGGGGCGCGCCGGTGCCGCCGGACACGGTCTTCATCTCGATGCACCCCAAGGAGATCAGCCAGCGGCTGTTCGCGGAGCACGGCAAGATCGACGTGCCGCGAATGATCGAGATCCTCAAGCGGCCGGTGGCCTCGAAGTCGAACCTGCACGACGCGATCTTCGCCCCCCAGACGCTGGACATGTGGTTCGCCGACGCCGGCCGGAAGACCTGCGCCTGCGACGAGCCCTACGCCCACGTGAACCTGAAGCAACTGATCGCTTATTACCGAAGGTAGGTCAGGCACCCCGTGCCTGACGATGGGTGCGTTGTGTACCTTGTTGTCCGTCATGCACGGGGTGCATGACCTACGGATTAGCCATTCCCAGTGGAACCACCGCCATGGCCGTTGCCTACTGCAAGAGATGGATGTTGGCGGTCGCCACCTTGACGGCGGCCGCCAGCGGTCTGGCCGCCGACGCGGCCGATGACGCACGACTGCCCTCGGTGACGGTGACCTCCGTGCGGCGGGTCTTCTATAACGGTCAGCACAACGCCTTCACCGACCTGGTCCGCTTCAACGGCCGGCTGTACCTTGCGTTCCGCACCTGCCCTGACGGCCACGGCGTGCATGCTACGTCTTCGATCTTCGTGCTTGCCAGCCAGGATGGTCGGGCGTGGCAGCCGGTGCATCGGTTTCACGTGCCGGACCGCGACACGCGGGACCCGCATTTTCTCGTCTTCCGCGGCAAGTTGTTCGTCTATACCGGCACCTGGTACAGCGGCCGCGCCGGCCACCCCGGCGACGACCGCGAGCTGAATCTGCATTTGGGCTACGCCGCCTGGTCCGAGGACGGCACCGCCTGGCACGGCCCGGTCATGCTTGAAGGCACCTTCGGTCATTACATTTGGCGGGCGGCGGCCTTCCACGGCAAGGCCTATCTTTGCGGGCGGCGCAAGATTGGCTTCGCCGTGGGGCCGCGCGGCGAAGGCCGAGAGGTCGAGTCGATCATGTTGGAGAGCGACGACGGACTGGTTTGGCGCAAGCGGGCCGTGTTTCAGGAAGTAGCCGGCGACGAGACCGCCTTCCTGTTCGAGCCGGACGGCAGCATCTGCGGCATCGGCCGCCGCGCCAGCCCAGCCGCACAGTTGTTGCGTTCCAAACCGCCCTACGTGCACTGGGACCGCACCGACCTGGATCGCTCGATCGGCGGCCCATTGGTGGCAAAATGGGGCGACCATTATCTGGTCGGCGGACGCAAGACAGCCAAGGAGAACGACGCAAGAACATCGCTCTATTGGCTGGTGGACGGCCGGCTGCACGAGTTCGCCGAACTACCCAGCGACGGCGATTGTTCCTACCCCGGCTTCGTCGCACTGTCGGCGCGCCGGGCGCTGGTTTCCTACTACTCCAGCCATGAGCGCGACCGCGCGGGCAAGCCGATCACTGCCATCTATCTGGCAGAACTGCGGCTGGGCGAGTGAAGACAGGCATCCAGACTTCCGAAGTCTGTAAGGGATGGTCGCTCCCCCGGACCCGTGCTGAAGCTCGGGCCGAAGACCGCCTGCGGCGGAAACGCCCGTAAGACGGGCGTCGCCGGGGCGGCCTTTACCGAGCGCTCCATGCGGCTGGATCGTTGATACACCGCATGCGATGGGTACAATCCTGACATGCCGGAGTAGACAGATGATACCGAGTGTTGTAGAAGCGCACTATGTGCGGGATTTTATCGTTCACCTGCGATTCGCCAACGGAGCCGAAGGCGACGTGGATCTCCCCGAGGAGTTGTACGGGGAGATGTGATCTACGACTGACACCTTTCGACAACCCATGCGTTCCCGCGACGAAGGACCGTTTCCTGACACCGTTCCCTCTCCCCTACGCAACATGTACGACCTACCTAAATTCGCCAACGTTCTCTTTCGTCACCAGCCGGAAGGGGATGTAGGTCTCTTTGGCAAACGGCTCTTTGTGGATGATCTTGAGCGCGGTCTCCACGGCCTGGCGGCCTTGGGATTGGGCGTCCTGAAAGACGGTGGCGTCGAGCCGTGATTGCTTGACGGCCTCCAGGGCGTCGGCGATCGCGTCGACGCCGACGACGATCACCTTGT
>JAJYGU010000280.1 GCA_021784975.1 Planctomycetota bacterium | reverse complement strand
TGTTGCGGGCGTACTACAAGTCGAAGCACTGGCAAGTCCTGACCAACAAAGCCTTTGGAATCCCACTGACGAATGCCGCATAACGCCTACAAAAGTGCAATGCTCCCGCCCGCTCCAATCCCCGGCTGTTGCGAGTAGAGCCGCCGTTGATCCTGACGGCGGAAGAGGCGGCGCGGTTCCTGAAGGCCGTGGAGGCCTCGTGTGCCGAAGTTGAATCGCTCTACGCCACCTTCGACCAGACGATCTCCAAGGCCGTGCTGGGACGGCATGGCCACGCCTTGCCGTCGCTGGGGGAAAACCCGGTCGTGGCCGCCGCAGCGCCCGGGGCGCTTCCAGATCCGCTTTTGAGCCGTTAGGCATCGTGCCAGCGGCCCCGAGCAACAATGATTGAAATTCGCACCTTCGACGGAGGCCCCGGCGAGTTGGCGAGGTTTACGGTCGGGGTATGGCGTCAGGCCTACGAAGGCCGGATGATGATCTTCCTTTGGAGCGAAGACCTCTTCCGCCGCGAACTGTTCTCCGAGGACGACGGCTGCCGCGACTACCTGATCGCCGCCTACGACGGCGCGAAGCTGGTTGGCTCGCATCCTTCCAAGCCGCTGATGATCCGCCTACACGGCGAAGCGGTGTCGGCTACCTGGGGGTCGTTCATTTCGGTGGATGAGGCCTACCGTCGCCGGGGAGTTACTTTCAAGCTGCAACAGGAATGGACCCGCCGGCATCGCGAACACGGGGCGGCGGTCAACCTGGGCTATCAATATGTCCGCTCGCCCCACGCGATGGGGCCCAAATTCTGGCTCCAGCAACCGGACCGGCATCCGATCATTAGCAAGGTGGGACTGTGGGTCCGGGCCTTCGATCATGCCGCCGTGGCCCGCTGCCAACTGCATCGTCTGGAGGGGTGGGGCGCCCGTATTCTATCCTTGGTGCAGACCCCGCCACGACCGCCGACGAAGCTCAAAGGTGTCCGGCCTTATCACCTCGAGGACTTCGACGCCTGCCACCGGCTCATCTCCCTGGCCGGCCAGTCGGCCGACCTGGCCTATCTTTGGAAACCGGCCGGGCTGCGACGGCAGCTCCGTTTCGGCAGACTGTCGGACACGGTGGTGATGGAGCGCGACGGCGCGGTCGCCGGATTAGTCAATTACAGCCTTCTGGACACCTTAGGAAAAGGTACGTTCACCTTGGCTCTGATCGAGTTGCTTGCCTTCGGCGACCTGCCGGCGGCGGAGCGTCGAACGCTGTTGTCCGCCGCTTTGAGCCAAATGCACGCCGCTGGGGCCCAGGCGGCCATCATGCTCCGCGGCTCCCCCTACGGCTGGCGCACTCTGCTGGCTGCCGGTTTTCTACCGATGCCCGCCGACCAGTACTACATCGGGGCCCGCTTCAATCACCGTCTCCGCCTGGATGGCGTGCGGCAAATGCAGGTGTTGCTGCGTTAGCAGTCGCCGCATGGTAGAGATCGCGGTCAGGGATCGCCACCGGCGGCGGCATGAGCAAGCTGCGGGTCCAGCGCAGCGGCCTGGCCGTAAACCATCGCGTTCCCTTGGCGTACACGTACCGCGGCTGGCGGACGCAGCCGATTCGCGACTTGAAGACGTCGGTCGTCTGTCCGACTTGTACTTCCCGGGCGCCAAGGCGGAGGGCCTGATCGAGGTCGTTGGCCATCAGATTGAAGTACAGGTCGAATTCGTTGTTCAAGGCGTAATCGAACCCCACGAAGACGTTCTGATAGGCACTGCCCGCAAAAATCCCCCAGGAAAAAGCCACGATTCGCGGCCCTTGGAAGATGGCCGTCAACTGCACCCCATCCCCGCACGCCGCCGCCAAGCGACGAAAGAAGGCGGCGGGCAGCGTTTCCAATTGGGCTTCCGACCGATCGTGGACCGCCAGATAAAGTTGATGGACCTCGTCGGTGTAGTGCGGCACCGCTTCGGCGCCGCGGAAATGGGCTACCCGGAACCCGGCGGCGGCAAACTTCCGCTGCGAGCGGTGGATCTTGTAGCGGTAGTGTGAGCGTAACGCCCCGCAGAACTCGTCGAAGTTGTGGAAGCCGTCCGCGAAGTAGTTCATCGGCAGGCTGGGGCCTCGAACGTATCCCAGCTCGCACAAATAATCGGTCCGCAAGAGATCGCCGTCGGTAAACTCCTTGCAGACGATGGCCACCGCCCGCGACTGCCTTGCCAACCGGGTCATGGCAAGGTCCATTTGCCGGAGCACTTCCTCAGTGTCGGCGCCGGCAGCAATGCGAAGATGACTTTGCCCCGCCGAGAAGGGCAGACCGCAAAACAGCACCGGGACCAGCAAACAACCCGGCCACAAACGGCGAATGGCCCGCAACCGGTGCCGGTGCCCGGGCGGGCTCAAAACCGCTGCGTCCAGCAGATACAGGCACAGGCTGGCGCTGCCCACCGGCCGATTCGCCTGGTCGTAGACGAGCAGGCTCCAGTATTGTTTGGCCTCCGGGATGTTCTCCTCGACGACCGCGATAAAGCGGGGGTCTGTATAGAAGTCCGCCGCACCGGTCCGCAGGCTCGCCCACGCCTCGCCTGGGACATCGCGGATCGACTTATAGAAGCAACATGTGTAGCTCATAGAGCGCCCGCCTAAAAGCCCTTGCCACATGAATACTACGGGCGAGACTCGGGATGAGAAGCTTTCAGATGTTGCGTAACTGCTCGCGAGGCACCTGTCATTCTGAGCGGAGCGAAGAATCCGGCCTGCCGAAGGGGCAACGTAGATTCTTCGCTCAGCGGCCGTCCAGCAACAACTTCCACTTTCGCCAAGGGGACAGTCCCATTTTCGTCGGACGAAAATTGGGACAGTCCCCAACTTGTTCTTGGACGGCCGCTCAGGACGACGGTGGCTCTGTGAACGGTTGCGGCGCGGCCAGCCGCCGGCATCCAGTTCCTTCACCACCAGTTCCGGTTCCATTGAATCCCTAACCCATCCGACGGCAGCCGTAGGACATTTCCCTCGCTGATCATGTATGTTTTTCCGGCTTGACCGCTGCGCTGTCGCCGCATCCAATTGCTTAGGCAAGGATGGCGGCAAAGGATTCTCACGCGGGTGGAGACCGCATTCAATTCGGGGGCAATCGCGGCGCCGGGAGGCAGGTTGATCGTGGGTGAACTCAGACGATTGTCAGAGCTGGAACGTCGCCGATATTTTCATGACGGCATTGTGTTTCCCGTCAGGGTGCTGGACGACGACGAAACGCGCCACTTCCGAGCAGCCTGCGACCAGTTGGAGACCCGGCTGGGGGGAAGGCCGCGGACGGTGGAAGTCCGCCAGATGCACCTGCATTTTCCTTGGGCGTATCAGTTGGCCACCCATCCCCGGGTGCTAGACGCTGTTGAGGACCTCTTGGGTCCCGACCTCTTGGTGTGGGCCACCGAACTGTTCGCCAAACATCCTGGCGATGAGGCGGTTTCCATCGCCTGGCATCAGGACCGGCCCTACATGGGCTTCGAGGGCGGTGAGACCGTCAGCGCCTGGATCGCGCTGGCGGACAGCGTGCCTGCAAACGGGTGCATGCGGGCGGTGCCCGGGCCGGGACGTCATAGTCCGCCGAGAACGATCGCTGCCGACGGGGCTAACAGTTCAGGGCGGAAACGCCACGGCGGCGTGCTACAAGTCGACGAGCAAGAGGCAGTCGACGTGGTGCTCCGCGCCGGCGAGATGTCGTTGCACGATAGCGATATCGTCCACGGCTCCGGCTTCAATCGCTCAAACCAAAAGCGGGTCGGCTTCGTGGTCCGCTACGTCACCCCGCAGGCCCGCCCGTTGGAAGGCCGTCCGCCGGTGGTGCTTGCCCGCGGTCGCGACACGGCCGGCCACTTCCGGCTGGCCGGCCGGCCTTCGCCGTCCGACACGGAGGAAGCGCTGGCCGGCATGCGGGCCTCGGCCACCGAACACTTGGAGGCGATGCTCCACAACCTGAAGAGTGCCAAGCATTAACTCGATTCCCAGGAGCGGTCATGAACGTCAGCCAAAGCACCCGCGATTATAAAGATCGCATCCGTGATTACGTGGTCGATTCCTTTCTCAGCGGCGGGCCGACCGCGGCCCTGACCGACGACGCCGATCTGATGGAGTTGCTGGATTCGCTCCAGATCCTTCGCATGGTGGCGGACGTGGAAAAGCGGTTCTCCATCCACGTCGGCAACGACGATCTGACGGCGGAGAATTTTGGATCGGTGGAAAGGCTGGCTGCCTTTATTGTCCACAAGCAGCAAGGGTCGATGGATTCACAGCTCGAGGCCTCCGCCCAACCCCATGCCCATAGCGCGCACCGGTGATCCTAATGTCTTCGGCGGCAACGGTCGTGGCGCCAGCCCGGCCCCGGTGGTAGTTGCCGGCGCGGGCGCAGCGGGGATGGCGGCAAGCCTTTCGGCAGCTCGTTGCGGGGCGTCGGTGTATCTAATCGAGGCAGCCGCGCGGCCCGGGGGCACGGTGGCCGACGTCCTGATTCATACGCTCGCCGGCCTCTACGACTCCTCCGGCCAGTTGCTCCAAGATGGCCTGGGCGGGGAACTTATTGAGCGGCTGAGGAGCGGGGATGCAACCGTTCGACGGCGACGGATGGGGCGGCTGTGGGTCCTCAGCGCCTGCCCCGACCGTTATCGCCAAGTGGTTGAGGAGTGGCTGGCGAGTGAAGGCAAAATCAAGGTGTTTCCCCATAGCCGCGTGTCGGCGATCGCCTGCGAAGCGGGCCGAATTACGCGGCTTAAGATCGTCGGCCCCCACGGTCGCCTGGCTTTGCAGCCCGGAGCGGTGGTGGAGGCCACCGGCATAGCGGAAGTGGTGCGGGCCATCGACCCCGGTCTAATTCAGGATGAGGCATCCTGCTCGGCCGGGGGAATGATTTTTCGCATGCGCGGGGTGGTGCCCGGTTCACTGGGTTTTCCGGGCGGGGCGCGGCTGGTGCAGGCACTGCGAGCCGCGGTCGCCGAGGGGAAGCTCCCACCGACTTGCGCCCATACCTGGATCGACACGGGGTTCTACGAAGACGAAGCTTTTGTGAAGCTCTTCGTCCCTCTGCCCGCTGACTGGCGCAACTGCCGCGGCGAGATTACTCGTGAAGCAAAGCGCGTGCGCAGAGCAGTGGTGGCCTTTCTCACCAAGCTGCCAGCGTTCGCTTATGCCTCGGTCACGCAGTGCGGTTCGTTGGGCGTCCGCGACGGGGGGCGGGTACAGGGCGAATATTGTCTGACGGCTGATGATGTGCGGCAAATGCGCAAGTTCGCGGACGCCGCCTGCCGCGGTTGCTGGCCGATCGAGTACTGGGATCCCATCCGCGGCGTTTCGCTGGAGCACTTGCCGCCCGACGATTACTACGAAATCCCCTTCCGCGCCTTGAAGGTCAAGGGTCTGGAAAACCTGTGGACAGCCGGCAAATGCCTCTCCGCCGACGCCTACGCCCAAGCCTCGGCCCGGGTGGTAGGCACGTGTTGGGCCATGGGCGAAGCAGTGGGACGAGCGGCCGCTGGCGCAAGAACACAAGCCGAGAGGGCAAATTGCCAAGTGAGAACGAAAAATGAGCACCAACCTTTACCATCTGTTCCACCAAACGGCCTGTAAGCAGCCGTCGCACCCCGCGATTATTGGGCCTGACGAGGGGATGCGAATAACTTATGATGAGCTTGACCGAAGCATTCAAGACCTGGCGGAACGATTGCATAACGCAGGCCTGA
>JAJYGU010000015.1 GCA_021784975.1 Planctomycetota bacterium | reverse complement strand
GTAGACGAATCCGAACGCCCGCCGCGGCCAAGCGCGAATGGCTTCCAGCACCTGGTCGTTGTCTTGGCGGAGTTTTTCGGGCGAGGGGTCGTAGGCGAAGCTCATGCCCATGCACACGCTGAGCCGGGCGATCCCCATGCGATCGGCGTACTTGACGAGCACGCCAAGACGTTCCGCCGGCGTTTCTCCGGGGACGCCGGCCAAATGGCCGTGCCCGTCCCAAATCTCGAAGCGATGGTCGCTGGAGGAAACCATGAATCCAAGGGGACAGGCACATTTTTCGGCTTCGCGGCACGTGCGACGTGGACAACAAAACGGGCCGAAAAATGAGCCAGTCCCCGCCCTTTAGCCCAGTTCCTGCCGATGCGCCCAGACCTTCTCAAACGCCTTGACGTATTGCTCCACCAATTCGGGCACCTCCTTGGTGAACAACGGCAGGTACATGATGCTGCGGTTGGCCTCGTCGCAGCCGGGGACCTGGTCGGGCAGGACCGGCATGTGGCGCCACCATTGCTGTTCGCGGAACATCGGATAGGTGTGCAGCAAGACCCAAGGGATGCCCGCGTCGCCGAAGGAGGCCGACACGCTGACTCCCTCCGCCCGAAGCGCCTTCATGCAGGACTGGCGCGACATGCCCGCCTTGGCCGCGTCGAACAACACGATATTGGCCCCGTAATGGGCCCGCACGCAGTCCGGGCGGAGCCGCTGTGAGGCGAGGCCGGGAAGCTGGCTTAGCCGGTCGTTGAGCCGCTGGAGCTGGCCGCCGATCATGGCGTTGCGCGGGCGGAGGTTCTTTAATTGGTTCCGCGCCAGGATGGCGGCGATCGGATGGATGCGGAGCTTCCCTCCCAGCGCCGTGCCTTGATACTTGCGATAGGGGCTGTCTGCCGGGAAGGTGATCGGCAAGTCGTAGTTGCCGTAGGTCACCGCCCGTTCGTAGTCCAGCCGGTTCTGGTACATTCCCATGCCGCCCTCGATGGCCGGCACCGGCTTGCTCGATTGCAGACTGAAACCGGCCATCCGGCCCCAGGTGCCCATGAGCTTGCCCTTCAGCGAGGCGCCGTGGGCGTGGCTGGCGTCCTCGACCACCGCCAAACCGTGCTCCTTGGCAAAGTCGCAGAGGTCGTCCATATCGCAGGGCAGGCCGTACCAGTGCACGGGCATGATGGCCCGCGTGTTCTTGGTCAGCCGCCGCTTGCAGTCCTCGACATCCATGTTGACCGTTTTCGGGTTTATGTCCACGAACACCGGAACCAGATCGAACAGCCGCATGGGCACCACGGGAAAGAAGGTGCTGAAATCGGGCACCAGCACCTCGCTTCCCGGCGGCAGGTCGAGGGCAAATAACATCGAGGTGAGTGCGCTGGTGCCGTTGCAATGCGCCTTGCAGTACTTCACCTGGTGAAACTCGGCCCAAGCCTTCTCGAACTCGGCAATGGGACCGTAGCCGGGACTGCGCAACAGGGCGGCGACTTCCTTTGCTTCGTTGCCGTTGTAGATCGGCCAACGGGTGGCGTCGCCCATGGGCACGGTTACGGCCTTAGGACCGCCGTTGAGGGCCAGCGTTTCCTTGTTGGACGCAGGCTGCGCGGCCTGGGTCGCGACGAAGGGCTGGGCTGTCAGGTACATGCCGGCCGCCGCCGCCCCGGCCGACTTGATGAAGTCCCGCCGTCCGGTCCGCGTCTTCGAATCGTGACTTTGTGGTTCCATGGGAAGGTCCTCGTTATTGGTGGCAAGGGGTTGGATTTCTACTGTCCGTTCAGCAAGGCAATGAGGGCTTGTTTCAACAGCCCTTCGGATTCGGGCTTGACGTTCGAGGCGGTCGGCTCGTAGCCCCCTTCACGAAAGGCCTTGGCCGGGCAGATATAACCTGGTCCACAGTCGCCGTAGCCGGCCACCGCCACAAACGCCGCCGGCTTCAGCCGCTGGGCAAACAACTGGAACTCGATCATCGGCTCGCCCGGCAAGTGCAGAATATCGACATTGCCGATCTCCAAGGCGCTCAACTCGATCGGCTGCCCGTTGCGCCGATGAAACACCACCCGCATGGCCCCGGAATCCACCCGTTGCACCGGACCCGCTCTGGAGTTCTTGGCCAGAGCCAAACACTCCTCCAGGCCGAAGCCGGCGTCACTGCGGCGCGGCAGGCGGAGCGGATAGGTTCGCCAGTGGATTTCGCGGGCTGGGGTGAAGGTGGTTGCGGCGACCGCCGCCTCCATGCCCGCCAGGAGTCGCCGGGCCAGGGCCACCCGACAGGCCCGCGAGCCGTCGTTGTACTTGCCCATGGTGATGTCGCCGCCGCAGCCGTCGAAATAGATCTGGAAGACGCCTTCTTTGCACTGGAGGGCCTCGCGGGCGTCGCCGGCCACGTCGCTTGAGGCCCGGCCGTCTCCGTAAAACGATTGCGGGTGGGTGGCGTAATAGTGCAACCGCACCAGCGGCTTCTCTCCCCGCGCCAGCGTAATCGTTTTCAGGTAGGGGTCGATCTTCCCTTCGGGCAGTGCCCGGATCGCAGCGTCCTTGCACGCACTGTAGCGTACGCGGATCTTGCCGCTGGCGTCGACCGGCCGCCGCGTGGCCGCCACCCGGTCGACCTTGGCCTGCCCGGTGCCGATGTGGTCGAAGGGCTCCAGCCGCCCCAGCGACTCCTGCACCGCTTCGGCCAGGCGATCGCCGATCACCTCGAACGCCTTCGGGTCGAGTTGCAGCTCACCAGCGCC
Source organism: Planctomycetota bacterium (assembly GCA_021784975.1). Lineage (GTDB taxonomy): Bacteria > Planctomycetota > Planctomycetia > Pirellulales > Thermoguttaceae > JAJYGU01. The sequence goes on along the minus strand of JAJYGU010000015.1, from coordinate 2,995 downwards.
GGCGGCTGCCAGGATTTTCTGGGCCTCCCTATCGACCACCGGGGCGGTATGCTGATGAACGGTTTGCAGGGCAACGTGGGCCGCGGTCGTGCCGGCCGCCGCCGCGATCTTATTGCGATACGCCTCGTGCGAGCCGTTGTTCAACTCACACCAATCCAAGGCGCATAGCACGTACCGCTTCCCGCCGGCTTGCAACACGATTCCTTTCGCCAACAGCGGCTGTTCCACCATGCCCAGCCGGTCGCAGGAGATCATCGGCTGGCCCAACGGCGGCGTGATGTTCGAGCAGAAGGTGGCCACACGCAACGGCTCCGCCAAGGCTAGCGTGGCGGTGAAGATGCAAACAAGGATGGCCCACGATGCGGTGGGCAGCAATGAACTCCGCATGCACGAACTCCTAATGCCGGCAGTCCACTTATTAGAGATCATGCGGCCCCCCGCTGCCACACGCTTTTCCACAACTCCTGATACTTTTCCGACATGTCGGCCGGTCAGGGAGCGATGGGTATATCGTCGGTTCCGCGGTGGAGCGCGGACGTCTGTGCTTGGGGCGCGGGCGTCTCGCCCGCAGGGTAACGCCGGCGGGCCAGAGGCCCGCGGTCCACACGGACGATACCCTTTGGCAGCTAGGCACAGGATCCCGCTCTTCGCCAAGAAAGCCGGGCAGTCTCTGGAAGGCGCCCCTTAGTCTAAGTAGGCCGATGAGAAGTGTCAAGCATCGCGGCCCATCCCTGGCGCCGGGGTTGATCCGCGCGGCGAATCTGGCTAGAATATGGCCAGAATGCGGTACGAAATCCTTTTCGCCCCCGAAGCCGTTGAAGACTTTGACAACTTGGCGGCGAACGTCTGCGCTATGGCGCGTGACTGCATCGAGCGGCATTTGCGGCATGAACCGACGAAAACTAGTCGGAGCCGGATCAAGCGATTGCGCGGGCTGTCTCGACCCCAATACCGCTTACGGATCGGGGACGACATCCGGGTATTCTATGACGTGAGCGAACAAACGGTCGAAATCTTGGCAATTGTCCCCAAATCACAAGCCCTCGAATGGCTCGAACGCTACGGTGACAGCGATGAAACAAGTGGCACTGTCTGAGGTCAAAGACGACCTGTCGAAATACCTCCGGTTGGCGGAACGGGAAGAAATCGTGATTACCCGGCACGGCAAGCCGGCTGGCGTGCTGGTCGGCTTCGCCTCGGAGGACGATTGGTTCGACTATCGGCTTGAACATGATCCCCGGTTTTTGCGGCGAATCAAACGTGCTCGCCAAAGCCTGCGGGAGGGCAAGGGGGTTCGCATCGAAGATCTCGACAGATAGACGGCGACAAATTGAATTCAGGAAGATTCCGAACCGCGACGCTAATCGCGACCGGTGGGACGTGATAAGAGAGTGTCTCGCTGCTGGGCGAGTGTAGGGGCGAAGGGCGTGACGACGCGATGGCCACGGTTTACATCGAGACGTCGATTGTCAGTCACGCGGCGGCTCGTCCGAGCTCTGACGCCAACGTCGCCATGCTGCAAACTCAGGCGCGTGACTGGTGGTGGATTGAGCGGCCGAAATTTGACCTCGTTACCTCTCAGTTGGTGAGTACAATGACGAAGAATCCGTTTCTTGACGAGTTGCGCGAGACGCGAGAGAGATTTCTAGCCGAGCCGGGAGGTACGCTGGCCGGGTTGGTCGCCCAACTGCAGCGGGACGAACGTCGATCCGATCGAGAGTTTGTGCGACCGAGAAGTCGGAGCAACCAGTCCAGCGGACCGGCGAAGGCTACCCATTTCGGGTCGGAGAGTCGTTGATCGCCGTCGGGGAGATCGTAGGTCAGCATCTGGCTTCGAACAGCTCACCAGATAGGTGCCATGCCAAGCACGCAGAATAGAGATGTCAAGTCCGCAGCGAGGCTGTTGGTGGATAGCCTGCCAGACGATGCTACCTGGGACGACCTGATGTATCGCGTCTATGTCCGTCAAGCGATCGACGCCGGTCGCCGGGACGCCGCCGAGGGGCAATTGGTCGACCTTGCCGAAGTCCGGCGCCATTTCGGGCTGCCGGAATGAGAGTGCGTTGGACGCCTACAGCGATCGGGCATCTCGCTTCGATCTACGAGTATATTGCCCGTGATCATATTGTCACGATGGGAGCCAGGCTATTGCATCCCGCCAAGTGCATTCGTGAAAGGACCCAACCATGGACCGTGCTGCGGTACGTTTCTGCGTGTTCCTCACAATCGTTGCATTGACTGCTTGCGCGCCGGCGGTCGGCCTGGGCGCATCAACCGTGAAGGCGTCGGCCGCCGGCCAGGCCACCGATGCGGCCCAAGCAGCCCCGATCCCCAAGGCCCAGGTCGGCAACCTGTATCCGTTGGTCCGGGCGACGGCGGACCACTCGACGTTCTCGCTTTCCTTTCTGAATAAGCGGTTCCACGACATCGAGGCATGGAAACGCGAGGCCCGGCCCAAGGTCTTATGCCTGCTGCAATACAACCCGCCGAAGTGCGATCCGCGGGCAGAGGTGGTCGAGCGGGTCGATCGCGGTAGCTACGTCCGTGAAAAGCTGTACTTCAACACGACCCCCGACATCCGGGTTCCGGCGTATCTGCTCTTGCCCAAAGGCCCGCCCAAGCGGCACCCGGCGATCGTCGTTTTGCACGATCACGGGGCGTTTTTCGCCTGGGGCAAGGAGAAGGTGATCGCCACCGAGCATGAACATCCGGCCCTGACCGAGTTCAAGCGGATCTGCTATTCGGGACGCAGCATCGGCGACGAATTGGCCAAACGCGGCTACGTGGTCATCGCCATCGACATGTTCTACTGGGGCCAACGGCGGATGCTGCTGCCCGACGACCCGCCGGCCTGGCGCAACCGCGACCGGATGACTGTGGAAGAAGTGGCCGCCTTCAACCGCCGCCGCAGCAGCAACTGTCCGTTGATCGCCACCGGGCTGTTTGAAGCCGGCATCACCTGGTCGGGCGTGATGTTGATGGACGACATCCGCAC
>JAJYGU010000433.1 GCA_021784975.1 Planctomycetota bacterium | reverse complement strand
TCCATGAATAATCCCAGCTAACCTCCCCGATGCACAAGCGCCAATGGCGTTGGCAATTCGCTGCACCAATTTGAAGAAGACCTACGCCGGCAGGCCGCCGGTCGAGGCGGTCCGCGGCATTGATCTAGCTGTCGAAAGCGGCGAATGTTTCGGCGTGCTCGGGCCCAACGGGGCCGGCAAGACCACCACCATCGAGATGCTCGAAGGCCTGTTGGAGCCCACCGCCGGCGAGATCGAAATCCTTGGCATTCGTTGGCGGGACGATCCCCAGGCGATTCGCCGCCGCATCGGCATCTCGCTGCAGGAAACGCGGTTCTCCGACAAGCTCAGCGTCCGCGAAACGGTGACTCTGTTTCGCAGCTTCTACCGCCACGGCGTCGATCCGGCGGCCGCCATCGCCCGCGTCTCGCTCGATGACAAGGCCCGTACCTGGATCAAAAACCTCTCGGGCGGACAGAAGCAGCGGCTGGCGGTGGCGGTGGCCCTGGTGGGCGATCCGGAGTTGCTATTTCTCGACGAGCCGACCACCGGCCTGGACCCCTACGCCCGCCGCGAGGTCTGGGAGATCATCACCGACTGCCGCCGCCAGGGGCGGACCACCGTATTGACCTCCCACTACATGGAAGAGGCCCAAAAACTCTGCGACCGGATCGCCATCATCGACCGCGGCCGGGTGATTGCCCTCGGCTCGCCGCCGCAACTGATTGCCCAGCTCGGCGGCGAGCACATCGTCGAGTTTTCGCTAAACTCGTCCGAGGCGGCCGGACTGCCGCCCGCGGCGTGGCGCGATCTGCCGGCAGTAACCGCTTGCCGCTATGAAGACGAGGCCATTTGTCTGACGGTGACCGAGCCGCACGTCGTGCTGCCCGCCCTGCTTGAGCGGCTGGCCCAGCGGGGTTGGCACCTGGCCAGCCTGGCCACCCGCCCGGCCAGCCTGGACGATGTTTTTGTGGCCATGGCCGGCCACGAGTTCGAGCCGGGGACGGCCCCCAATTCTGTGACCCGACCGCACAATGATGAGGCGGTCCCCTTGCCGCCGGGCAGGGAGGTTCGGGGATGAACCCACGCGAAGCCCACCTCCGCCGTTACCATCCGCTTGCGCAACTGGTGGCCGCCCGGTGCCGCGAGTTTATTCGCGAGCCGGACGCCGTCTTCTGGGTCTATGTATTTCCCTTGTTTCTGGTGGTGGCCCTCGGGGTGGCCTTTCGCAATCGGACCATCGAAAGCTTTCGTGTCGTGGTCGAACAAGGCCCGCGCTCGGCGGCGATCGTTTCCGCCCTGCGGGCCGACCCGCACTTCCGGGCAAGGGTCTGCGATGGCCCCGAATGCCGCTTGGCACTTCGCACGGGCAAGGCCGATCTCCTGGTGGTCCCCGCGGCTACCTTGCCGCCCCAGTACGATTACTACCTCGACCCGACGCGGACCGAGAGCGTCTTGGCCCGTAACGCGGTCGACGATTTCCTCCAACGCCGGGCCGGGCGGCGGGACGTGGTCGCCACCCGCGACTACCAGCTCACCGAGCCGGGCGGGCGGTACATCGACTTTCTGATTCCCGGGCTGGTGGGCATGGGACTTATGGGCGGCGGGCTATGGGGGGTGGGCTTTGCGGTGGTCGACATGCGCATCCGCAAACTCTTGAAACGCTATCGGGCCACGCCCATGCGCCGCAGCCACTTCCTGGCCGGGCTGATCCTCAGCCGATTGCTGTTCACCGTGCCGGAGGTCGGCCTGCTGATCGTCTTCGCGCGGCTCTTCTTCCACTCCGCCTTTGCCGGCAGCTACCTCATGGTTGCCATGCTGGTGTTGGTCGGCTCGCTGCAGTTCTCCGGCCTGGGGTTGTTGGTCGCCAGCCGCGCCCAGACCATCGAGACCGTGATCGGTCTGATGAACGCCGTGATGCTGCCCATGTGGATCGGCTCGGGCATCTTCTTTTCCATCGAGCGGTTTCCGGCGGTGCTTCAGCCGGTGCTCTACTACGCCCTGCCGTTGACGCCGCTGATCGACGCCCTGCGGCGAGTCATGCTGGAGGGCGCGGGCTTAATGGCCCTCGGGCCGGCCCTGGCGATCTGTAGCCTCTGGGCGGCGGCCAGCTTCGCTCTGGGGCTTCGTTGGTTCCGCTGGGGCTGAGTCTTGGCAGAGACTGTTCCAATTCTTGGCAGGACGCCACGCATGGGACTGTCCCCCTTCGGCGTCTCACTGCTGGTCCGACCAGGCATAGGCCACTTCGCCACACCCGTTGTGGGCAAAGTCGAAGCCCGCCTCCCGCAAAGCGGCGTTCACTTTCTCCTTGTCGGGAGAGTGTCCCTCGAGGTAGACCAGCCCCCAGAAGACGGTGCCACCGCCGGCCACGTGCACCCCGGTGGCTACCCGCTCCACCAACAGCTTCGGATTCAACCGGGCCATCAGATGTTGAATAGGAAGGAACTCATGCTCGTCTCGCACCGAAAACGCCTTCGGCAATTGAACATTCGCCTGCATGGCCTATCTCCTGATATTGACGGGCGCTCTTGGTCAACGGCCCTACATCGTTTGTCAATCTCCCCGATCCAGACTCAGATCCAGACTCACCAGCATCTCATCCGCACCCAATTGTACCAGCATGGGGGGTGTTTACAAGCGCAGGGAGCGAATGCAGTCACGTTGCACCCGCGCCAGGTTTCGGGTAGCTTAGAAGGGTTCTCAGGCACCTGCTCGCAACGAAAGGGAGCAGAACCGCAGGCCGTGGCCGTTTTGCGGGCCAACTGTCGCTACTGGGCGCGGCGGAGGATTTGGCCCTCTGAAACGGCAACTTAGATCTTTCGCTGCGCCGAGTGATGACAGATTTGTTTCCGACTTGAGATCGGCTGCCCGGAGACCTTGCTATGGATTCGTATCCCGTTGCACCCACCCTCGCCCCTGCCAGCCCGCGGATTCTCTCGGTCGACGCCCTGCGGGGCTTCGACATGTTCTGGATCATCGGCGGCGCGCCGTTTGTCGCCTCGATCCTGCAGTTCTGCGGCCCCAAAGCCCAGCACTACCTGCTGCCACAATTGGATCACGTCGAGTGGGAAGGATTTTACTTCTTCGACTTGATCTTTCCCCTGTTCGCCTTCATGGTGGGCATGTCCGTGGTGTTTTCCCTGGGCAAGATTGTGGCCCAGCGGGGCGCCGGGGCGGCCTACGGTCGGCTCATCCGGCGTTCGCTGGTGCTGTTCCTATTCGGCATCTTCTATTACGGCGGGCTCTCCCACCGCTGGCCGGATATCCGCCTGTTGGGCGTGTTGCAGCGATTGGCCTTGGTCTATCTGTTTACCGGAATCGTGTTCATCCATTTCCGCCGCTGCGGGACGTTGGTGGTGCTGGTGGCATTGTTGTTGGGCTATTGGGCCTTCCTGTCGTTCGTAAGAGTACCGGGCGTCGAGAATCCCACGCCTGCCTCGCGCTACGCCGAAGGCACAAACTGGACCAACTACATCGACTCGCAATATCTGCCCGGCAGAAAATGGGACGGAAAGTGGGACCCGGAGGGCCTGCTGAGCACCCTGCCGGCCATCGGCACCGGCCTGCTGGGGCTGCTGGCCGGCCTGTTGTTGAAAAACACGGCAACCTCACCGGGAAAGAAGTTCGCTTGGCTAATCGGCGGGGGCCTGCTCTGCCTCCTGCTGGGCTATGGCTGGGGCGGGCAACTGGCCGCGCTGATCACGAAGTATTCGGGCTATCAATTGCCCACGGCGGAGCGCTACGGCTATCCCTTCCCGGTCATCAAGAAGATATGGACTTCGTCCTACGTGCTGGTTGCCGGCGGCTACAGCTACCTGCTGATGGGAATCTTCTACCTGGTTATTGACATCTGGAAACTCCGCGGCTGGGCGTCGCCGTTTGTGTGGATCGGCACCAATGCCATTACCCTCTACATGGCCTGGAACATCCTCGACTTCCGCAGACTGACGGCTCGTCTGGTGGACGGCGATCTGCAGGCCGCCATTCAGAAGGCCTTAGGGGATTCCTATGGCCCCGAGGTCAGCCATCTGCTCTTCGCCACCGTCGTCGTGGCCCTGGTCCTGCTTCTGGCCCGCTTTCTGCACCGCCGCAATATCTTCCTGCGGGTGTAGGTGTCATACTCTCGACTCTCAACTCGCAAGGTCCTCCCATGCCCAGTTCCAACCCGCTCAATCGTCGTCATTTTCTGGGCAGTTCGGCAGCCGCCCTGGCCGCCGGCGCAGCGATCGGGGCCGCTGAGCAGCCCGCACCGCCCACCGCAGCTCACACGCCGGCCCCGCCCCACCAGGTCGATCCGCAGACCGGCATGCCCTACGGCATGCTCGGCAAGGCGAAGATCAGCCGGTTGATGCTGGGCGGCAACCTGGTCTCCGGCTTCATGCACTGCCGCGACCTGAAATACGTGCCGCAGTTGTTCCGGGCGTACTGCACCGAGGAGAAGATTCTCGAAACCTTCAAAATCTGCGAGGAGAACGGTATCAACACCGTGTTTGAAAGCGGAGCCGCCCTGATCAAACGCTACAATCGCCAGCGCGGCCGCCACTTGCAGATCATCCCTCACTTCGTGGTCGAGCGCGACCAGGACGACGGCAAACTCAAGGACCAGATCAAGGAGGTCGTCGATATCGGCGTGCCGGCGATCTATCTGTGGGGCGTGGGCGCCGACGCCTTGATCCAGGCCGGACAGATCAAGACGCTGGCCAAAGGGGTCGAGGTCGCCAAGAAGTGCGGCATCCCGGTGGGCGTGGGCGGCCACTCGCTGCGCGTCCCGATGGAGTGCGAAAAGGCCCAGGTGCCTTGTGATTTCTACGTCAAGACGCTGCACCTGGACAACTACCCGACCGCCACCCCCAAAAAGCTCCGCAAAGACTTAATGTGGCAGGGCGGTGATCCGAACTTCTTCGACAACATGTGGTGCATCAACCCCGAGGAGACGGTGGCCTTCATGCGGCGCGTCCGCAAGCCCTGGATCGCCTTCAAGGTGCTGGCGGCCGGCGCGATCCTTCCCCGCGACGGCTTCGCCTATGCCTTCCGCGGCGGGGCCGACTTCATCGCCGTAGGCATGTTCGACTTCCAGGTCAAGGAAGACAGCGACCTGGTGAAGCGGATGTTGAAACACCTCACCGGCCGCAAACGGCCCTGGTGCGCGTGACCTGCTCAGTCCCCTCTCCCTCCGGGAGAGGGTGAGGGGCCAGCGAGAAAGAGATTGCCGCCGAGCCGTCCTTTGCGGTGTGGATCTCCTTTTGGCCGTTGACGGGCAGCCGTTTTGTCACCCAGTAGGGCCGCCCCTCGCCGCCGCTCTGCCAGAGCCGGATGAGCGCCCCGGCAATCGGTGTGGCCAGATTGTAGAAGCGGCATCCTGCCGCTTTCTTGCGACAGCCAGGCTCCAAGATCTCCCCGACCACGCGGCGAGACGCCGCGTCTACCGGCAAGTAGGTCGGCAAGTAGGTCAGGCACTTCTGTGCCTGACACGCAGAGGGCGGTCCCCTCGGTACAACGCGCGATGCTGCTGATGTCAGGTACCGCGTACCTGACCTACTTCTAGCGGGCCAACCTCCCGAGGGTTATACTACGGTGTTTCTGAAGCGGAGAGTTCCCTTTCGCGGCCCCGGGGGGGCAGCGACCGAAGCTCGGTCGGGACAGTCCTCGTGAACGGTTCAACGCCAATTGTGTCAGGTATAGGATACCTGACCTACATCTACTTGTGTCAGGTACGGTGTACCTGACCTAAGATCGG
>JAJYGU010000313.1 GCA_021784975.1 Planctomycetota bacterium | reverse complement strand
ATCCCGTTCAAATCTCGTGTCGGATTGCCTCGCGCGTTGCGCGGATGCTATACTTATCCGTGTCCGAGGAACGCGGAGAGTGAAATATGCACAATGAGTTTACGGCAATCGTCGAGCGCGACGGGAAGTGGTTCATCGCCTACTGCCCGGAGGTGCCAGGGGCGAACGGTCAGGGGAGGACCAAGGCTGCATGTTTGAAGAGCCTCGCGAAGGCAATTCACCTGATCCTTGAAGACCGCCGCGAAGATGCAATGCGCGGACTCCCTCACACGGCCCAGTGCGAAACGGTTGCCGTGGAATGAAACGCAACACCCTCTTGAAGCACCTTCGCCGAAACAACTGTTTCCTGAAACGCGAAGGAGCTTCTCACTCCCTGTGGACGAATCCGCAGACGGGGAAGGTTGAAGCCGTCCCGCGCCATACGGAGATTTCCAATCGGCTGGCACGGAAGGTGTGTCGCGGGCTCTCCATCCCGGATATCGGATGAGCGGCGGTCCACCGGTCCTCGATCGCGAGAATTTCAATTCTGAACGGTACCTGACGGAGGGAGTCTCGCCACCGAACAAAGGAGTTCCGATGCGATACTTCGTCGCCGCCCTAGTGCTTCTCTTCGTTGCGCGTTTCGCCGTCGCCCAAAACGTCACCGGCGTGGGCGTCACGCCGGAGGAGGCCAAGCAGGGCTATGTCAGCCTCTTCGACGGCCAGACGTTGCTGGCCTGGTTCGGCGATATCCGCCACTATGCGGTGGAGGACGGCACGATGGTCTGTCACGGCGGCGACGTTTACGTGCATAAGCCTTACGCCAACTTCATCCTGCGATTCGACTTCAAGCTCCCCCCCGGAGGCAACAACGGCGTGGGCATCCGCGCGCCGGGCAAGGGCGATGCGGCCTATCTGGGCATGGAGATCCAGATCCTCGACGACGGGAACGAGATGTACCAGAAAATGAATCCGCTCTTGCAGCCTTGGCAGTGCCACGGCTCGATCTACGGGGTGGTGCCCGCCAGGCGCGGATTCCTCAAGCCCACCGGCCAATGGAATTCGGAGGAAATCCTCGCCGACGGCAGCCATATCAAGGTGACGCTCAACGGCACGGTCATCACCGACGCCGACATCAGCCGGATCACGGAGACCCCCGACGGCAAGCCACACCCCGGCCTCCACAACCGCAAGGGCTACATCGGCTGGCTCGGCCACGATCGCGATCCGGTCGCCTTCCGCAACGTCCGCATCAAGGAACTGCCCTGAGGCCGGGGGTCAAGGGACAGGTCACACATCGACAGGATTGACAAGATTAACAGGATGAACTACAGAGGTAAACTGCGTCTAGAATCTTGTTAATCCTGTAAATCCTGTCCAGTTCTCGTCATCGGACCTCTCATGGAAATCAACGCCTTGACGGAGCGGATTATCGGATGCGCGTATGCCGTGCATAATGAACTTGGGCCGGGCTTTCTGGAGAAGGTCTCTGAGAACGCTCTGCGGATCGAATTGGAGGAAGCAGGCTTATGTGTCTCGCAGCAGCACCCGATTCCCGTCCGGTATCGCGGACGAATCGTCGGCGACTTCTTCGTCGATCTCCTGGTCGAGAATCAAGTCCTCGTCGAGCTGAAGGCCGTGCGGACCGTGGCGAAGGAGCACGAAGTGCAATTGGTCAATTACCTTACGGCGACCGGGATTGACGATGGGTTGTTGATCAATTTCGGATACTCCGTCGAGGTGAAACGAAAGTTCAGGCAATACAAGCAACCGGATCCACAGAATCGACAGGATTGACAGGATACACCCAAGGGATAGGCCGACTCCGGAATCTTGCGAATCCTGTCCCATTGTCCTGAATCTTGTAAATCCTGTCTAATGAGCGTCAACCTTTACAAGCTTGACGCGACGACGTTGGCATTGTAACTCACTTCATCGATGGCTTCGCCGCAGCGCACACTCTTTGAGACCCAACCCGAGCCGTGGGAGGTTGACGATCAATCGATCGAGCGAGTGGCGTCGGTGGTGCTCTCGGCGGGGCCGGCCGAGGAGTTCGATTATCTCGTGCCCGAGCCATTATACGAGAAGCTGGAGCTGGGTCGCCGGGTGCGGGTGCCGTTAGGGCGGAGCAATCGGCTGGTGGTGGGCTACTGCGTGCGGCTGGAAGATCGGGCGGTTGGCCCGCGGCGGCTGAAGCCGGTCCGCGAGGTGCTCGACCAGCGAAGCCTGCTGTCGCCGGCCATGCTGCGGCTCACGCGGTGGATTGCCGAGCACTATCTGTGCGACTGGGCCGCGGTGCTCGACGCGGTGGTGCCGGCGGGCGTCCGCGGCGGCGCCGGCACGCGGATGGCGACCCTGCTCAGCGTCGATCCCGAGGCGGCCGGCCGGCTCGGCGAGTTGAAACTCAGCCAGAGGCAGGTGGAGATCTTCAAGATTCTGGCGGCCGCCAAAGAGCCGCTTACGCCCGCCGACCTGGCGCGGCTGGCCCGATGCACGACAGGGCCCATCACCGCCCTGCGCCGCAAAGGCCTGATTCGCGCCCGGACCGCCCGCCTCGCCCTCCGTCGGGCGGAAGAGACGGTGCCGGTGCGTGAGAAGCACCTGGTGCTCAACGCGGACCAGGAGGCCGCCCTGAAAACGGTGCTGGCCGCCTTGAACTCAGGCCGCCAGCAGACGATCCTCATCCACGGCGTGACTGGCAGCGGCAAAACGGAGGTCTACATGCAGGCCATCCGCGAGGTCCTCCAGTTCGGCCGCCAGGCGATTGTCTTGGTCCCCGAAATCAGTCTCACGCCGCAGACGGTGGAGCGGTTTCGCGGGCGTTTCGGGGCGGTGGCCGTGCTGCACAGCCATTTGAGCGACGCCGAGCGGCACTGGCATTGGCAGCGAATCGCCGAAGGGACGGTTTCGGTGGTGGTCGGGGCTCGCAGCGCCGTCTTTGCCCCCACGCCGCATTTGGGGCTGATGGTTCTGGATGAGGAACACGAAAGCTCGTTCAAGCAGGAGACGGCCCCGCGGTATCACGCCCGCGACGTCGCCCTGGCGCGGTCGGTGGCCGAAGGGATTCCGCTGGTGTTGGGCTCGGCGACGCCGTCGCTGGAGAGTTGGCACCGCGCCCAGACGGGCCAATACACGTTGGTGTCGATGCCGCGGCGGGTATTGGATCGCCCCTTGCCCAGGGTCGGCACGATCGATCTCCGTAGCGAAAAAGCAAGCGGCTCGCTCTCCGGCGGGGCCATCAGCCGGCAAATGCGGGTGGCCATCGGCGAGGCGCTCGGCGGCGGCCAGGTGATATTGTTGCTGAACCGCCGCGGCTTTTCGACCCACATCCAGTGTCCGGCCTGCGGCCACGTGCTGCAGTGTCCCCACTGCGACATTGCCCTGACGCACCATCGCAAAGAAGAAATCGCCCTGTGCCATTATTGTGACTACGAGGTGCCCGCCCCGCGAGCCTGCCCGAAATGCGAGTTTGCCGGCATTCGCTATTCGGGCCTGGGCACGCAGCGGCTGGAGGCGGAGGTCCGCGCGCGGTTTCCGAACGTCGTCTGCCTGCGGATGGACACCGACACCATGCAGGCCCACGGCAGCCACGAGCGGGCCTTGTCGGCCTTCCGCTCGGGCAAAGTGCAAATCCTGCTGGGCACGCAGATGATCGCCAAGGGTTTGGACTTTCCCAACGTGACGCTGGTGGGCGTGATCAACGCCGACACCGCCTTGCACCTGCCCGACTTCCGCGCCGCCGAGCGGACGTTTCACCTGGTCACGCAGGTAGCCGGCCGCACCGGCCGCGGCCCGAAAGGCGGCCGGGTGCTGGTACAGACCTTCAGTCCTGAACATCCTGCCATCCAAGCGGCGGTGCGGCACGACTATGCCGCCTTTGCCGCCGGGGAACTGCCCATCCGCCAGATGCTTCGCTATCCGCCGTTTGCCAGCATGATCCGCCTGGTGGTGCGCGGCTCGTCGGAAGCGGTCACGAGCGAGTTTTCCAAGCAAGTTGCCCAACGCATCGACGCAGCCGTGCGGGCGGCGCCGGTCGATGCCCGCGTGCTCGGCCCGGCGCCCTGTCCGTTCGCCCGGCTGAAGGGGAAATATCGTTTTCAGATTCAGTTGCAGAGTGGCGACGGGGACCAGCTTCGTGCGGCCGTGCGCCAGGCGACCGGCGACCTGGAGCCGCCCGAGAACGTGCAATGGATCGCCGACGTCGATCCGGTGGAGATGCTGTGAGAGAGGTCAGAGGACAGTGCGCGTGAACGGTGGACTCCGCCGTGAATCATCCAGCTCTAAGCGGCCGTCCAGCAACAATTTCCACTTTTGCCAAGGGGACAGTCCCATTTTCGTCGGACGAAAATTGGGACAGTCCCCAACTGGTTCTTGGACGGCCGCTAATGGTGCACGGCCAGCGGGCAACCGTTGTCTTTCCGCCCAAGTTGCAGTAAGAACGGGGCCGCCCGCTTCGCCCACTCGGCCGGGCTGGTGTACTGCTTGGCCTCTTCGCCCCAGCAGGTTTGGAGCATCTGGGTATTGATCACCCCCGGATTCACGGGGACGGCGGCCAGGCCCTCCGGCAGCTCTTCGGCCAGGGCCCGGGTGAGCCCTTCGATGGCCCATTTAGTGGCACAGTACGGGGCCACTTGCGCGTCGACCGAACGCCCCCAGCCGGAGCTCACATTGACGATCACTCCCCGTCCGCGCTCGATCATGGCCGGCACGAAGTGGCGGATTACATTGGCCACGCCCTTGATGTTCACATCCACCACCGCCGAGAATTCATCGGCCGGCACCTGCCAGAGCGGGGCCGGATGATTCAGCAGGGCGGCGTTGTTGATCAGCAGGTCCGGGACCCCGCCGGCAACTACGTCCCTGGCCCATGCCCGCACCGCCGCCTCATCCACCACGTCCACCACCGCGAAACCATGCGGTGCGGGATAGCGGTCGGCCAATTGGGCGATGGCCTCCGCCGAACGGGCACAGCCCAGCACCGTGTGGCCGGCGGCGATCAGCTCGTCGACCAACGCCCGGCCGAGCCCGCGGCTTACGCCGGTAATTGCAATCCGCCGCCCTTCGACTTTCCCGCTCATGGGTAGACTCGCTCCTCGGTGATGATCTTGTCCATGGGAACGTCGTGGGCCAGCCGGGAGGCGCTGGGCACGAGTTGGCAAGCGAAGCAGACCGCGATCTTCACCGTATCCGGCCGGACCTGCTCCAGCAGCCGATCGTAATATCCCTTGCCGTAGCCCAAGCGATTTCCGTGGAGATCGAAGGCTACGCCGGGCACGATGATGAGATCGAGCTCGCCTGGCGCAACGCGGCGATCGGCCACCTCCCGCCATTCGGGCCGCGGCTCGAGAATCCGCATCATTCCGGGGGCCAGCTCGTCCGGATCGGTCAGGTGGAAGAGGGTTAGCTCGTCGCCCACACAATAGGGCACGGCCACCTTCTTGCCCTCCGCCCAGAGCGCCGGCAGCAGCCATTGGGTGCGGACCTCGGAGCGGGTGTCGAGGTACAGCGAGAGCGTGCGTGCCCGGCCGTATTCCGGCAGCCCGGTGAGCTTCTCGAAGATGCGGCGGCTGAGAGTCTCACCGTCCGCCAGTCCGTTGCGACGGCCCAGCGCCTCCCGGCGAATTTCCTGTTTCCGCTGCCGCAACTGATCCAACGCCTCATCGCTCATGCCCGCCCTCATCCCTTGCCCACTCGGTCCTTCCAAACCGATACATTCTAACCGTGGCTGGCAAGGTCCAAAAGGGCTGAGCGT